>JBGSLE010000001.1:0-3126 GCA_041740875.1 Pontiella sp.
GTCTGTGTGCGGACGGCCTTGGCCGTCTGCAGCGCCTTCTGGAAGACGCCGTTGAGCACCTTGCCGGCCAATCCGTTTTGGCGGGCGGCCTCGTAGGCGTCGCGCACCTGCCCGGTAATCTGGGTCTCCCCGAGCACCATCGAGTCGAGTCCGCTGGCCACCTTGAAGAGGTGGTCGAGCGCCGCTTCGCCGTGGTGGTGGTAGAGATGCTCCGAGAGGCTGGGCATCTCCCGGGCCAGGCATTCGAACATGGGAGCGGGATCAAGGAGTTCATCGCGGGAGGCCACGCCGTAGATCTCGACGCGGTTGCAGGTCCACAGCACGACGACCTCGCCCAGGCCGACCTTCAATTGCAGCAGGCGGGAGACCTCGATGCGGTCGGGATGCGCCACCGCCATGCGTTCGCGCACTTCGACGGGCGCGGTGCGGTAGTTGACGCCCGCCACGAAAAAACGGCGCTCCAGGCTTTGCCTCGTTGACAGCATGATCGGCTCTCCGTCAGCCCTAGGGCCGTTCGTGTTTCATCTTCTGGTAGGCCTGCTCGACATCGAACCCGGTCTTTTCGCCGGCGGCGGTCGTGTAGCGGTCGGGCTTCCACGTCGGGCTGGCGTCGTTGTGGCAGAGGGTGCAGCTTTTTTCCTTGGAGGGATAAACCATGCCGGCGGCGATCGCCTGCTCGCGGTTTTCCATGACGGCCTTGCTCTTATAGGCATCGCCCGGGCCGTGGCAGGATTCGCAGGATACGCCGTCTTCGACGGGCACCGCTTCGCTCAGCTTGTTTTCGGTGAAATAGTAGGCGGTAGAGTGGCACTTGAGGCACTGCCCGCTGGTTTGGGGGTTTTCGATGCCGAGCTTGGCGCCGACGGCCTTGGCCTCTTCGGATCCCAACATCTCGAACGCCTTGGAATGGCCCACCGACTGCCACTTGCCGTATTGGTTGCCGGTGTCCTCCTTTTTGTGGCACATGGCGCATTTTTTCGTGCCGATGATCTTGGCGGGATCGCCGGCCTGCCCCATGGCGGACACCGCCAACATCGCCAAACCCATACAGAAAACCGTCGTTGAGTGCTTCATTGTGACCTGCCTTCCCATCCTTGGTGTTATCCAGTACCAAACAGCTACTATTACCAGTGTTGCACTCACGTTTTACAACGGGTGCAAAAAGAAGGCCAGCAAAAAGGATATGAACATCTATTTTGAATGCCGTCTCATTTTCACCCGAACCGGAAACCAAAAAAAAGACCGATTTAGTCCAATAGAAAGCGGGCGAACGGGTTAAGCGACAGACGCGGAACAAGACTCCTGCTGGCTATAGAACCCCATCACGTCCGAAAGCTTGGTGCGCTCCAGCTCGCGGCGCACCAGTTCGCGGGTCTTGACCCAGAAGGCGTGGTTCGGGCAGTCGCGGTCGCGGGAGCACATGTCGGAGCCGAACATGCAGGGGCTGAGGAACTCCTTGCCTTCGACGGCCATGCTGATTTCGAACAGGCTGACCAGCTTCGCCGGGCGCGCCAGCCAGACGCCGCCCGCGCTGCCGCGCTTGGATTCGACAATGCCCGCATCGACGAGTTTCTTAACGATTTTGGCCAAATAGGCCGACGGGACACCGGCGCATTCGGCGACGTCGCGAATGTTGACGGGCGGATTGGAGCAGCTGGCGAGGTACGCCAGCGCCCGTATGGCATGGCCGGTGGTATTGGACAACGACATCATGAACTGATCCCCTGGAAAACGATGGGAGAAAGGCTATACCCGACCCGCCGGGCCACGCCAGCGCAAAATAAGGATTTGGATGTCCTTAATTGTTTGGATTGCGTATAAACAAAACCCGCGCGTCCGCTTTAATCTTGACTATTCCAATCGTTGTTCTCAACCTACGCCGCAAGGACTGGGAAACCACTTACCACGCAAGCAACTGTCCACCATGCGGTTAGGAATCAAGATGACATCCAGGGAACACCAGCGCAGCCTCCTCCAAAACATGGTCAGCCTGAGCGGCATGGTGCTGGCGGCCTTCGGGTTCATCGTGGGAACCACCCTGATCATCATCGATGCGCAGAGCCATTTCGACAATCCGTACACCGGCATCTTCACCTACATGGTGGTGCCTGCGATCCTGGTGGCAGGTCTGCTTCTGGTGCTGGTCGGCGTGTTGCGGGAGCGCCGCCGCCGCAACAACGGCAAGGAGAACGAACAGCTGCCCGTCATCGACCTCAACGACCGGCGGCAGATGGCCGTTTTGCTGACGGTGGTGGTGGTCACCCTGCTCTTCATCGCGATCAGCGTCGTCGGCAGCTACCGCGCCTACCACTTCACCGAATCGGTCGAGTTTTGCGGCAAGACCTGCCACAGCGTCATGAAGCCGGAGTACACGGCCTACCAGAATTCGCCGCACGCGAACGCGGGCTGCACCAAGTGCCACATCGGCCCCGGGGCGGACTTTTTCGTGAAGGCCAAGCTCAACGGCCTCTACCAGGTCTATTCCACCCTCTTCAACAAATACAACCGCCCCATCCCGGCGCCGGTACACAACCTGCGGCCCGCCAAGGAGACGTGCTATACCTGCCACTGGCCCGAGAAATTCTTCGGCGCGTCCGAGTTCAAGCGCACCTATTTCCGCGCCGACAAGCAAAACAGCCCCTGGACCATCCAGATGCTGGTCAAGGTCGGCGGCGGCAACTCCGCCCACGGGCTCGCCCAGGGCATCCATTGGCACATGGCGGCCGACAACAAGATCGAATACATCGCCACCGATGAAAAGCGGCTGGAAATCCCCTGGGTCCGGATGACCGGCCCCGACGGCGTCCCGACCATCTTCCAGACCAAGGACAAGCAGAAGCAGCTCACGCCGGAGCAGGTCGCCGCCGCCGAAATCCGCACCATGGACTGCATCGACTGCCACAACCGCCCGACCCACCAGTTCCACTCCCCCGAGCGGGCACTGAACACCGCGCTGGCCAACGGCCTGCTCGACCCCGCCATCCCCTCCATCAAGGCCAACGGCATCGCCGCGCTGACCGGAACCTACGAAACCGAGGGAGCGGCCCTCCAGGCCATCCGTACAACACTCGCCGCCGCCTACCCCGCCGGCGGCGAAGCGGTGGAAAAGGCGATCGGAACGATCCA
>JBGSLE010000002.1:0-8592 GCA_041740875.1 Pontiella sp.
CGCTTCCGTCCGGCACGGCGCTGCTGCGTTCGGGCGCGCGCCCCGGCGACCGTATTTTTGTGAGCGGGCCGCTGGGCGGAAGCATCGCCGGAAAGCATCTCGACTTTGTTCCCCGCGTTGCGGAGGGCCTTTTCCTGCGCGAAACGGGCCTGGTAAACGCGATGATGGACATCAGCGATGGGTTGGCGACCGACCTGCGCCACATCCTGCGCCAGAGCGGGGTGGGGGCGGTGCTCGACGCCGACGCCATTCCGAAGAACGGAACCCTCGAAGCGGCGTTGTTCGACGGCGAGGATTACGAACTGCTTTTCACGGCCGCCCCGCACCGCGTGGACGAGCTGTGCAGCCGTTGGAGGCAGCGGTTCCATGCCGGGCTGGCGGTGGTCGGCAGCATCACGCCCCGTTCCGGCGAGTTCTTGCTGCAGGTCCGGAACGGCGCGCGCCAGGCGGTGGAAGGCAAGGCGTTCGAACATTTTTCCGGGTAGCCGGTTGCGTGGAGCCACGGCCCTATTTCCGGCGGCTGTTAACTTGTATTCGCCCGGGTTTCATGGATACTAGGCCGCTCGTTGTGCAACCCCGGTTTATCGAGCATTGGAGCTATTATGGCGGACAACAGGTCGTTTGAATCGACTCTTCACGATATCGTATACAGCATCGATACGGGCACCGGCCTAAAGATCATCCGCGTCGGCCTGTACGTGCTCATCCTGCTGGTGGTGGTCATGGTCTACACCGCGACCCAATTCCGGGGTTTGAAAACGGCGGAATCCATGGAATTGGCCCAGCTGGGCCGCAACATGTCGATCCAGAACGGCATGGCGACCAAGGTGATTCGTCCGCTGACCATGTGGAAGATGCAGCAGCGCAACCCCAACGAGGACCCGCGCATCGTTGGCCATCCGGACCTGTTCCATGCTCCGGCCTATCCCGCCGTGCTCGCCGCCGGTTTCACGTTTTGCGAAACGGTCGGGATCGATCCTTTCGCCATTCCCGAGGGCGGCCGCGGCATTTCGATGCCGGCGGAGCAGTGGATCATCCTTCCGCTGAACCACCTCTTTTCGATCCTCACCGGATGGCTGCTCTTTTCGCTGGGCAAGCGGCTCTTCTCGCGCGAAATCGGCTTGCTGGGCATGACGATCTACTTCTTGAGCGACCTGGTTTGGCAGGACTCGATTTCGGGGCTCAACGTCCCGATGGCAGTGTTTTTCACCACGGCGGCATTCCACTCGATGGTGGTGGCCATGCTCAACCGGCGCGACCGCGAATCGAAGGTGCGCTGGGTGGTGCCCTACCTGCTTTCGATCGCCTTTGCGGCGATCGCCTTCCTGACCCGCTACCTGGCCATTGCGGCCGTGCCCGGCCTCTGCCTGTTCGCCTGGCTGATGTGCGGACGCTTCCGCGGCGGCACCCGCTTTGTCTTTTTCTTCCTGCTGCTCTACTCGATGCTGGTCGCCCCGTGGCTGGTGCGCAACATCCGGGTCAGCGGCAATCCCGCCGGCATGGTGGGCTATGCCGCGCTCGCCGATACCCCGCAATACGCCGGCAACGCCCTGGACCGCGAGTACCACCCCAAGGTGGAACTCGGCGAGGCGGTCAACCTGCTGAAGAAAAAGTGGGTGCTCAACTATTCCGGCGCCCATGGCGCGGTGGTTCCGTCGATGGGCGGCGGCATCCTGATGGCGCTTTTCCTGACCACCTTCTTCTACCACTTCGTCCGGCCCCAGGTGAACTACCTGCGCTGGGGCGTGGGCTTGTCGCTGTTGCTGACGGTGCTGCTGGCGGGATTCTTCTCCGACTCCTCCATCCGGATGATCCACGCCTTCTGGCCCTTCGCCATCCTCTACGGCATGGCGTTCTTCTACGTCCTGATCGACCGCCTCGACTTGGGCGTCCGGCTCTACAACATGGGGCTGAAATGCCTGATCGTCATTTTGGCGGTCCTACCCTTCTTCCTGACGCTCATGCCGCCCCACGAAAACCATCCCTATCCGCCGTACCATGCGCCGATCATCGCGCGGGTAGCGGAAATGCTCAATCCGCGCGAGGTGATTTGCACCGACATGCCGTGGGCCACCGCCTGGTACGGCGACCGCGTCTCGATCCTCCTGCCCAAGGATCTCGACCAGTTCTACGAAATCAACGACTACAAGCAGTACGTCAGCGGCATGTATTTCACCACCATCACGAAGAACAAACCCTTTGTGAAGGAGTTGTTGGACGGGCCCGAAAGCAGCTGGCTGCCGCTCATGAGCGGGCGCACACCCCCCGACTTCCCGTTGAAGGAGGGCGTGGCGCTCAACCGCCAGGACCAGCTCTTCCTCAGCGACCGCGACCGCTGGTCGGCCCGCGCCGCGCAAAACCAATAACGGGAGGGGCGCATGCGCATCGTCTTCATGGGATCGGCGGAGCTTTCGGTTCCATCGCTTGCCGCCATCCTCGATGCCGGCCTCGACGAGGTGGTGGGCGTGGTTTCCCAACCCGACCGTCCGGCGGGGCGCAACCGCGTGCTGACGCCGTGTCCGCTAAAGGCGTATGCCGAATCGCGCGGCTTGTGGGTCATGACACCGGAAAAGATCGGCGATCCCGCATCGGTCGAGGCGCTAGCCGCACTAAAACCGGATCTGCTCGTCGTCGTGGCCTACGGACAGTACATCCCGCAACGCGTCATTGCCTTGGCCCCTCGCGAAGCCATCAATGTCCATCCATCGCTGTTGCCGAAATACCGGGGTTCGGCCCCGATCCAATGGACGCTCCTCAACGGGGACGCCGAAACCGGGGTCAGCATCATCTATCTGGCCAAGGCGATGGATGCGGGCGATATCATCCGGCAGGAACGGTTTCCCGTCTTGCCCGACGATACCTCCGGTAGCCTTCACGACCGGCTCGCGCGCGAAGGCGCGATGCTGTTGCTCAAGGCGATCGACGACATCCGCAACGGTTGCGTTTCCCGCACCGCGCAGGATGAAGCCGGCGCGGTGGCGGTGCGCAAGCTGGCGAAAGAGGATGGCGCCATTGATTGGTCGCTTCCGGCAGAGGCGATCCGCAACCGGATCCGCGCCTTCGATCCGTGGCCCGGCAGCTACTGCACGCTGCCCGACGGCGAGGTGCTGAAGGTCTGGTCCGCCCAAACGGAAGGCGGAACCGGCCGGCCGGGCGAAGTGCTGGACGACCGGTTGGCGGTCGCCACGGGAGCGGGGATACTGCGCCTGCTGGAGGTGCAGCCTCCGGGCAAAAAGCGCATGGCCGCCGCCGCATTCCTCAACGGATTCCCCCTGCCCAAGGGGGCCGTGCTCGGCTGAGTCCGGGCACGAAAAAATCCAATCCCTGGAAACCGCATCCTCCGGCGTTTCCAGGGATTGGAAAAAAGAGCAAGGCTGCGCAAGGCGCAGCCTTGAAAACAATCAGGCAAATCCCTGCCTATTTCTTCTTGTGGCGGACGGCGCGACGACGCTTGCGACGCTTGTGGTTGGACATTTTCGTCTTACGCCATTTCTTGATGCTACCCATGATATCTCCTGATTTCGTCTCAAAGGGCGCTTACAATAGTTACGCCACTACTTTGTTCAAGCTAATTTCAATGATTCCTTCGGCTCCGGCGGATTTCAGATCCGGAATGATTTCGCGGACGACCGATTCGTCGACCACGGTCTCGATCGCAAACCATCCATCCTCGGTCAGGGAGTTGATGGTGGGGGCGTGCAGCGCCGGCAGGAGGGCCTTGACCCGGTCGAGGTTTTTACCCTCCACGTTGAGCTTCAGCAATACCTTGCCGTCGGCATCGAGCGCCGCCTTGAGCAACAGGGCGATCTTCTCGAGCTTTTGCCGCTTCCACGTGTCGGCCCAGGCGTCCTTGGAGCAGAAAAACTTGGTGTAGGATTCCAGCAGGGTCTCCACGATGCGCAGGTTGTTGGCGCGCAGGGAGCTGCCGGTTTCGGTGATGTCCACGATGGCGTCCACGAAGTCCGGCACCTTCACTTCGGTGGCACCCCAGGAAAACTCCACTTCGGCCTTCACGCCGTGGCGTTCCAGCCATCGCTCGACAATGCCGACGCCTTCTGTGGCGATCTTTTTGCCTTCGAGATCCATGACGGATTGGATATTGGAGTTTTCGGGCACCGCCAGCACCCAGCGTACCGGGCGCTTGCTCTGCTTGGAGTAGACAAGGCTGCACAGCTCGACCACGTCCGACCCGTTGGCTTCGATCCAGTCGAGGCCGGAAATGCCGGCGTCCAGCATGCCATGCTCGACGTAGCGGCTCATCTCCTGAGCGCGCAGGATGCGGATCTCGATTTCATTGTCGTCGATCGACGGGAAATAGGAGCGAGCCCCTCCTTTGATGGAGAATCCCGCCTTCTTGAATAATTCGTAGGTTGATTCCTGCAGGCTGCCTTTGGGCAGGCCAAGTACCAGCTTATTCATAATTCCTTTTCCCTGCTTTGGTTTGGAAGGGGCGGAATATAGAGGATGCATCCAAGGCGTCCAATCCCCGATTTGAAAAAAGTTCCCGTCCTTTGGAAGGTTTCTCGGAATCCGCTTTACCATTGCTTTGGAAACGGCTACCTCTATTGTGATTGCCTTCAGCACCCGTGGCGCAATTGGACAGCGCATCTGGCTTCGAACCAGAGGGTTGCAGGTTCGAACCCTGCCGGGTGCGCCAATTAGGCGCGCGGGGTGTCGAGCCACGTGCGCTGCGGTTGGTGGGATGGGCAAAGGGGATGGCGGCTGCGGTCGTTGGCATGCTCGATGCTTTGACGATGATCCAGCTTCGCGGCGGGGGAGACGGAATGAACGGAAAATGGTTGGTCCATACGGTGTTTGTTTGCGGTTTGGCATGGTGCGCGCAGCTTGCTTGCGCCCAGCAGGTTTGCGAGTTCAATGACTATTCCGACGGCTTGGTGGAAGGCCAAAAGGGATGGAACGTCTGGAACAAGGTGCCTGATCCCTCGGCCTTTTCCATCGTGAACGGCCTCGGCGCCACAGGGCAGGCGGGCGACCGGGCCATGGTGATCCAGCCTTCGCAGATTCCGCTCAAGGTGGTGGGGCCAGAACCCGTCCGCTGGATGCCGGGCGAGGCCTGCGAACTGGAATTCTATTTCAAGGTCGGGGTCGTACCCGGCGAATTTGCCTATGACAAGCGGGTGATGACCGTCTTGCTCGGCAACGCGTTGATGACCGAGAAGGCCTGTTGGGAGGTGCATCTCCTGGTCGCGCCCGACGGGAGCTGGAAGCTGAGCGGGGGGATGCCGGGTGAATCGGAGGCCGGGGGCGTTTCGCCCGATGCCATTTTGGACCGGCGCAAGGTGCAGGGTGTCGCGGTCTCCAATTGGTTCCGGTTCAAGCTGGTGGCCAAGAAGCTAACGGATCCCGACACGTTTGCGACCCGGGTCGAGGTGTACGACCTCAACAGCAAGCTGATCACATCGCTCGAATTTCCAAAAACAGCCGAAAAGGCCAAGACGGCGGGCATGTGGAACCTTAGCCGCGTGAGCTATGGCTTCCTTTCAGCCAACCACTACCATGGCTTGTCGTGCATCGACAACGTGAAATTCTCTTCCTACAGCATCGCCAATCCGTAGGCCGCCCGGCCTAGAACCGCCGGGTGACGAGGAAGCCGGCGATGGCGCGCAACGCCTCGGTGTTGCGCGTCAGCAGGTCGAGCGAGGCGATGGCTTCCCCGGTCAATTTGCAGGCCTTTTCTAGCGACGCCTGCATGCCATGCACGGCGGGATAGGTCATCTTGTGGTGCGCGAGATCCGAACCGGCCGGCTTGCCCAGTACCTCGTCGGTGGAGGTTTCGTCGAGGATGTCGTCTTCGATCTGGAAGGCCAGTCCGATCTTTTGGCCGAAAATGGAGAGGCATTCCAGCTCGTGTTCGTCCGCGTTTCCGGCAATGGCGCCCATGCGGATGGCGGCCTGGATCAGGATGGCCGTCTTGTTGAGGTGGATGAAGTCGATCAGGTCGGCATCGGGAGCCTGGCCCTCGGCGGCCAGATCCTCGACCTGTCCGGCGATCACGCCCTTGGAACCTGCGGCGCGCGCCAGTTCGAGCGACAGGCGGGCGTCGCCTGCTTCGGCGAGGATTTGGAAGGCGTGGATCATCAGCGCGTCGCCGGCGAGCACGGCGTTGGCTTCGCCAAACTTGATGTGGCAGGTCGGCAAGCCGCGCCGGAGGTCGTCGTCGTCCATGCACGGCAGGTCGTCGTGGATGAGCGTGGAGCAGTGGAACAATTCGACGGCGATCGCCGGGCGCAACGCCTTCCGATCCCCCAGTCCAAACGCTTCCGCCGCCGCGAGGCAGAGGATGGGGCGGATGCGCTTGCCACCGTTGAGCACGCAGTAGCGCATCGCTTCGTGCAGGACGGCCGGGCGCGTGCCGACGGGCGGAAGGCAATCCTTCAGCGCGACATCGACCATGGCCTGCTTTTCCCTGAGGTATGCGGAAATATCCATGGCGGTAATCCAATCAATTGAACGGGCAGCCCCCGCCCGAGCAGCCGGTTCCGGCCATGCCGGACGTGGGGCATCCGCCGCTGGAGCAGGGGGCGGGCGCATGCGCGGCGACGCTGGTGCTGAAGACCGACAGCTGCTTCACCACCTGCGTGGAGCCGCACCGGTCGCAGGCCGCCTTGGCTTGGGCGTTTGGAACGAGCAACTCGAAGGCGTTCCCGCATTTCTTGCACGTGTATTCGTAGATCGGCATGCCATTTCCCTTGGGTTGAAGTCCGCGTGTATAGGTGAAAATGCGCGGAGTGGAAATCCAGAACGCCGGGATTTTAGGGTTTGAACGCTTCGAGGATGTCGCCCCAGGTGGTGCCGCTGCTGCCGATGGAGCTTTGCAGGGTATCGCTCAATCCCCAGAAAACGACGGCGGCCTTGCCGGTCACAGGGTCGCGCCAGACATAGGCAACGGCCTTTTGGGTGGAGCGTACTTCGTCGTCTGAAATCCCGCCGTCGCTATTGGCATCGGTTCCGCCTTGGGCCACCAGCAGGAGGGTGTAGAGCGTGTCGCGCGGGTTGAAGAGTTCGTAGGTGTTGCGGATGAAGGCCTCGGCCACCCATGGGTTGTCGTCTCCGACCAACGCCGTCAATTCCCCATACGCCATGCCATCGCCGTACTCGGCCGCGCTCCCTGGCCATTTGTTTTTTGCCACATGCTCCATGAAAAGCACGGCGGCTTGCTTCGCTTGGTCGGCATCCATGCGCTGCGTGGCCGGGTGGTTGAATTCGTCGAGTGGCATGTCGAGGAAAACTGCGGCGAGGACGTTGGTGTGCGGACCGTAGGGGTTGATCCGTCCGCTGGGGGGCGGGCCGTTGGCGTAGGGCGACAGGTTTTCGAGGATGAAACGCGTGCCGTCGTTATCGTTGGCTTCAATGAACTGGAAGGTTTTCCAGGGCTGGTTTTCGTCGTAGAGCAGGTAGGTCAGTTCAAAGGGGGTGTCGATCCGGTCTTCGTTGCGGACATAGGCGAGTCCAACCACGTCGGGCGTTTCAACCGCATCGGGAATGACGTTGTCGTTAGGTTGTCCCAGGGTGTCGGCCTCCGGCGCTTCGCCAGCATCCATCTGCTCCTTCCATTGTCCGTCGGATTGCCCGTCCCAGTTGAGGCGCGGATCGACGCATGCCATGCCGACCACGAAACGGTTGGAGGTTTCCTGCGCATACGCGGCGTTGAAGAGGTTGGTCGAGAGTTCGCGGATAAGCGGAAGGAGATATTCCTCGGCCGCGGATTCGAGTGGGAGTTCGAGGTTGAACACCCGGTCGACCAATGCACCGGTTGTCTCGTTCGTGCATTGGATGGAAGGGAAGAGCACGTTGCTTCGGAGTTCATCGAACAGGTCGATCAGGTCGCTTTCGCTCTCGACCTCCGTCTCGAAGGAGCCGCGAAAGAGATCGGTGAAATAATAGGTTTGCGGGGTTCCTGCATCCGCCAGCATTTCGCTACCCGTCCAGAGCGTTGCAATTTCGCCGAAAAGATCGATCGGCAAGGCGGCGCTTTCGATCGGAGCCGAGTCGATGGTGACGGAAAACCTGTCCGGATTGGAATAGCCGACGAACGGATAGCTGGTCTCCACCTCCAGAGCATAGCGGTTCGATATGATGACGCTGGTGACTTCCAGCACCATTTCGCCGGTGGTCTCGTCTTCGGTCTCCTCAAGCTGCGGGTAGAAGATGAAGTCGCAGGTGAGGACCAGTTCGTTGACCATCGGGACGGGTTCGACGGAGCGATCGGTATAGTTGCCGTTCCCATCTTCCGGGAGCGTGTCGGTGTCGAGATAGTCGCGCAGCTGGTTGAGCACGAATTCGGGATCGGGGATGGCGTCGATTTTTTTGAGTTCGGCGCGGAGGGCTGAGACGTTCAGCGTGGCGGAGTTGGTGCCCATGAAGAGGCGGGTATCGCCGGGCGGGGAAAACGAAAAGGTGGAGAAATCGGCGATGCTGGAAAGGCTGTTGAGCGTCCGGAGGTCGCGCAGGGTTTCGTAGCGCCGCCATTTGGTGTCGCGACCGGCCGCAAGATTGGTGGCGGTTCCGGAGAGCTGGATTTCGCGCGGGGAGAGGCCGGCGCCGCGCGGGTCGCCGCCGACGGAGTTGGCG
>JBGSLE010000003.1:0-1567 GCA_041740875.1 Pontiella sp.
AGCTCCATGCGGCGCACGTCGGAAGTATGGAGCCTATCCAGGGTTTCGCGCAGCCGGTAGGAACCCATGCGGTAGATATGCGCAAAGGAGACGCAGCCTTCGTCCAAGCCCAGGAGTTCCGTGCTCCCGCCGCCCACCTCGGCCACCATCAGCCGCCCTTTCTGGAGCACCTTTTTCGATTTCAGCAGCGGTTGGATGCCCAGGAAGGTCAGCCGGGCAACCTCCGAGCCGTCGATGACCTCGACGTTGATGCCGGTCGCAATGAAAAGGCGGTCGAGGAACTCGTTGCGGTTGCGCGCCTCGCGCACCGCGCTGGTGGCCACCGCCCGGAGATCCTTGCGCACGTCCACCTGGTATTCGTTGAGCACGGAGGTGAAGTTCCGCAGCACCTTCACGCACTCTTCAGTCGTGCCGCGCGAGATGCGGCCCTGCGTAAAGGTGTCGCTGCCGATCGCCACGCTCTGGCTCAGCGATTCGAGGGCTTTGAACCGCCCGTCCCCCTGCACTTGCGCAACCACCATGCGCACCGAGGTGGAGCCTAGGTCGATGACCGCCTTGAGCTGGTAGCCTGCGGGTGCTGGTTTGATTTCCGTTGACGTTGCCATGGACGAACCTCGTGGGAAGCTACGATATCCGGGGCGCGCCGGGAAATGCAAACGGTGTTAGTGTTTTATTATTCGGATCCCATTAATAAAACTACGACACAGAATATAAGCTCCTCTGGAAAAGATTCCTGAATACTGTTTGACCTAAAAGGCTCAATTAGGTACCCAGTGCCATCACATTTGAATATCAGTTTTGCGTTTTACGTAGTTTGCTTCGTCCAAAAACCGCCAAGTTTAAAACGAAGAAGCAAATGCTCGAAACGCGCCCGCTCGGGCGCGGCTTCGACATGCTTCTTCGCTGGCGCTTGGCGGTGCCTTGGACGAGGTGTGTTCGGAGTCCGCGCCTCTTTCTTTGGCGCATCAACAGGGGGAAGCCATGAGATCGGGAATTGTCGCAACGTTGACGGCGTCGTTGCTTGCAACACTGCTGCCACGGGGAGCTGCCGGGCTTTCCGGAACGGATTCTTCAAGCGAGGCCATCACGTCAATCGTGCAGGCCGATGCGTTGGTGCGGGCCACGCAGGAACAGTTTTGGCAATTGTTCCCACCTTCCGACGATTGGTTGTACATCCACTCGGAAAAGTCGGTTCGTCCCGTGGTCTGGAGTTCCGGTTGGCCGGATGCGCTCAAGAAGCAGATGTACGCGGAAATGCGCAGCGTCAACGGCAACCTCTACCCCGTCTACACCGTGTGGGCGGAAGCCGACCGGATTACCGGCGATTTGACCTATTACAACGGCTATGGACAGCCCGTCTGGACCAGTCCGGCCCCCTTTGGCTACACCCCGCTAAGTCCGGTGCTGGACCGGTATGGAGTCGATGACGCAGGCGAGTTGTCGGAGTCGCAACAGAAATTCTCGGCGTCCAGCATCGGATTGGAGCTGCAACTCATCCCCGACACTTTTCTGGCATCCTATGAAGAGGATTTCATCCTAGAACAGCAGGCGGCAACGCTGTCATCCG
>JBGSLE010000004.1:0-3705 GCA_041740875.1 Pontiella sp.
CGAAGCTGGCCGCGGCGGCCACATGCTTCACGCGTTCGCCTTGCGCCAGCCGCTCCTCAAGGCCGGCCATGTAGGCCTCCGCCACCTGCCGGTAGCGGGCCAGTCCGAAAACCAGCGTTGCGTTGACGTTGATGCCTTCGCAGGCAAGTTGCTGGATGGCTGGGACGCCCTCGTCCGTGGCGGGAATATGGATGAGGACATTGGGCCGGTCCGCTGTGCTCCATAAATGCCGGGCCTCCAGCACGGTGCCGAGGGTGTCGCGTTCCAGGTGGGGATTGATCTCTTGGTTGGCAAATCCGTCGGTTCCGTCCGTCCAATCGTAGAGGGGGCGCGATTCGTCGGCGGCGTTCTGCACGTTGCGTTTGTTGATCTCCTCATAGATGGTCATGGCGATCTTGCCATCATACGCCATGGCCCGGATATCCGCGTCGTCGCCGTGGCTATCCGCGATGGCCTGTTCGAAGATGGACGGCGCCGGGGCCGAGTCCGGCGAGCCGGCGTATCCGGTCACGTTGCGGAGCCCGCCGACGGCGATCAGTTCCCGTTGGACGTAGTCGAGCCAAATGGACTGGCCGAGCGTTCCCAATTGTTTTAATGGACTGCTGTTCATAAACCCGTCCTTGGTTGTTCATTGCCAACCCGCGTTGGTGTCAGTCATTTCCCGATTCGTTTGGCGGCCTTTTCGATAACCTTGCCGGCGGATTCCTTGGCCTGTCCGACCGCCTGGTCCAACCGGCCTTTCCTGCGAAGCTGTTCATTGCCGGAGAGCGCGCCTGCGGCTTCCTTGATCCGGCCTTTTGCGATGTCTGTTTTTCCGTCCATGGTGCTACCCCTCCGCCTCGCGGCGATGTTTAGATCCAACCATTCTCATCTTCTTTACCGTGTGCATCTTGTTACGAAACAACCGCAACTTGCTCAGCATTACTAGGGTTGACAAAACGATGATGGACAAAATGACGTATGCATCCCGTCCGTACTTAACTATTTTATCCAAAATCATTTTGTCGAACCCCTCTGCCGCGAAGCCGTGTTAGTTTTTTCCAACGGTCATTTCGTTGTTCACGTTTTCCACGCCCTGGATATCGGAGACCAGCTTGGTGACCAGCGACTTTTCGGCCGCGTTCTTGGCAACGCCCGTCAGCGTGACGGTGCCATCCTGCGTTTCAACCTTGGTCTTGATGGCGCTGGTGGAACGGTGCGTTAGCAACGCCGTTTTAACCTGGGCCGTGATGGACGCGTCATCGATCTTTTCGCCACTGGTCTGCTCCGGCTTATCCGGTGCCGACGAGACGGTCATCTCGTTATTCACCGTTTTCACGCCTTCGATATCCTTGGCGTATTCGCCGGCCAGATCCTTCTGGGCCTTGCTGGCCGCTTCGCCTTTCAGCGTCACGGTTCCATCCTTCACATCGACGGTGGTTTTGATGCCGCTGACGTTGCGGTGGAACAGCAGGGCCATCTTCACTTTGCTGGCGATCCAGGCATCCGAGTTGTCGGAGGCGGCCTCGGCCTTGGTTTCCAGCTGGTTGTCGACGCGGGTGACCCCGGGCAGGCCCGCCACGGTGTCCTCGGCCAGTTCCTTGTGGGATTCTTCGGCCACCTTCCCGGTCAGCGTGACGACGCCGTCCTTGGCTTCGGCCTTGATCGAATCATCCTTCAGATAGGTCTTGTAGACGTAGGTTTTCCTGAACGACGACTCGATTTTTCCATCCGCTTCCGCGGCGCGCAACGGCGCGCTGCCCGTGAATACACCGGCCACGGCCAATGCGATTGCCCAACGATATAGTGCTTTCAGTTTCATGGTGTTTTCCTTGGTTAACTTGTGATGAGGGTTAGCTGATTTCCTTCGGTCCGAACTGTTCGCGCCACTTCAATTTCATGGTCGCACCTCCTTCCGTATTTGCTCTGTTGCCGCGGAAGGTATGCCCTGGGCCGTGTGCTTGCTATGGGGTGTAACCCTACTGACGAAGAATTTGGCTTCTGGCACGCCGGGCAGGAGGGCCGGGGAGGTAGGGTTATACCCCATGCCGGAATGCGGCCCGATCGACTACCGTCTGCGCACGGATAGCCCGGTTCAAAGGATTTTTCCGGGAAACTGTCCGAGACCGGACAACGCTAAACCAAGGAATCGTTATGAAACCCATCATCTCCATCATACTGCTGGTCGGCGGCATTGTGCTGATCGTATTCGGCATCACGGCTTCCGACTCGATCGGATCCGACTTTTCCCGCTTATTCACCGGCGCGCCTACCGACAAGGCGATTTGGCTGCTGATCGGCGGCATCGTCGCCACCGTCGCTGGAATGGGGGGATTCGCGTTCCGGCCGAAATAAGCCCGCAACCCGTTCATCCGCCGCGGATGCCTGTTGTGGAATCTTCGCCAGAAAGGGATTGCGAAAACCCGGCGGCAGGAGCAAAAATCCGCATCGCTTTCCGGGGTTATGGCATCCGCGGGTTCGGCGTCTGCATGAAAACCAAGGTGCGCCACCATCGATGCGCGTATCCGTCGCAAACGAAGCAAGGAGAGGTGGCCTATGGAACAGGGTAAACGCATCAAGGTTTTGCTGGCCGAGGACCACTGCATTGTCCGGGAAGGCGTGCGGGAGCTGCTGGGGCTCGAAGCCGATATCGAAGTGGTCGGCGAAGCGGCCACGGGGCGGGCGGCGGTGGAAATGGCCGGGCAGCTGCGTCCCGATGTGGTCGTGATGGACATCGCCATGCCGCAGCTCAACGGCATGGAGGCCACGCGGCGGATTGCCGCAGAATCTTCCGGAACGAAGGTGATCATCCTCTCCGCGCATAGCGACGATGCCTACGTCGAGCAATGCGTGGCGATGGGCGCGATGGGTTTCCTGGTCAAGCAGTCCTCCGCCCAGATCCTCTCCGAAGCCATCCGGGAAGTGGTGAAGGGAAACACTTTTTTCAGCCCCGCCATCGCGAAGAAAATACACCATCAGCAGCAGCTGGTGCTGGAGCGGAAGGGTCGGAAAACGGCCATGACCGACCTCTTGACCCCGCGCGAGACGGAGGTGCTCCAGCTGATTGCCGAAGGCGCGGCCAACAAGCTGATCGCGTCGGATCTGGGCATCAGCGTCAAGACCGTCGAGAAGCACCGCTCCAAGCTGATGCAAAAGCTCGACATCCACGATACGGCCGGACTCGTCCGCTACGCCATTGCCGCCGGCGTCATCGAATGCAACGTCCAATTGACCATCGAGTAGCAGAATTTAAAAATTAAGAATTAAGAATTAAGATTTAAGAATTATGGCAGAATTCAGGCGGCGTGTGACCTTCATGAATCAAAAGCGGTCGCAGACCAACCATTCTTCATTCTAAAATCTTCATTTTAATTATAAATTCTTCATTCTTAATTCTGAATTCTTCATTTCCGAGCCGGGGTAGGGTTATGCCCCATAGGAAGCCCGGAGGTTCCGTGGCAAGGTTCCTCGGTAAGGGATAGGAGGCGGCGCCGTGCCACAGTCCATCCAAAAACCCGCTGGGGGAGGGCATGAATATTTTGCTGGTCTATCCTGAATTTCCGGACACGTTCTGGAGCTTCAAGCACGCGCTCAAGTTTGTGGGCAAGCGCGCCTCGCTGCCGCCGCTGGGCCTGTTGACCGTGGCGGCCATGCTGCCGCCAGATTGGCCGGTGCGCCTCGTGGACACGAATGTGCGCAGCCTCGGCGAGAAGGATCTGGAGTGGG
>JBGSLE010000005.1:0-2801 GCA_041740875.1 Pontiella sp.
GACCCTGTCGGGGGTGGCCACCGCGACGCGGCCGTATGTCGAGGCCGTGCGCGGCACCCACGCGGCCATCCTCGACACCCGCAAGACCCTGCCCGGACTGCGCATCGCCGAGAAATACGCGGTGCAGGTGGGCGGCGGACAAAACCAGCGCCGCGAACAGTCCGGCTTTCATAAACATGAGTTTTCCGATCATCATCATGGACACCATCCCGCTTGACACGCCGGAGTCTACCCCGGTTCAGCGGCTTGGCAACCGATTTTAAAGGGAAAAAGAGGGGGCGCACGGACAACGGAGGCACCAGGTGGAACGCGATTTCCAAGCGCGTTCGGGCGGTGCGCGGCATAGGCTGCAACCAATAAACACGAAGGCACAAAGGGTTCTAAGCTTGGTGCCTTGAGCGCAGCGGGTGTTTGAAAAAACCATGCACAGAAAACAAGAAGTTGAGGGGTAGTAGTACGAAAAAAGGCGGGGGATCGCTCCGCCCGCCAGGTACAACCGGAAAAGGGATGGGTTATATGCTGAAGAGGCGTCGGCCGGTCAACAGCGCGCAACCGACACCGAGGATGAGGGTCACTGATAACTGTTCGGGGATGCTGGCGACGGAAATGTTGCGAACCTCTTGGTTGCTAGTCGAGGATCCGGTTCCCGCCGTGGGGATGTTTTCCGGGTAGGCGAGGTGGCATTGGTATTCGTCGGTCAAGGCCGTCCACTCCTCCTCGTCTTCGGTTTCCCAAAGGATCGACACCGTCTTGTCGGACTCGATGTCGATGCGGGCCGAATGCACGGTGGCTGCATCGCGGTTGGCGATGGAGTTCGGTGTTTTTTCAGGGCCTCCCGCCGTGGGGATGGCTTGGTTGTAGTTAACGAAGGAAGATTGGTTGTTGTCGTCCTGCGTCCGTTGCAACCAACCCTCGCCGTCCAGATCGATGCCTGATGCCGCGGTCAGCGCCAGTCCGTCCCCCATGCCGTTGACGAAGGTACGGTCGTTCGCCGACGTTCCGGCAAAGCTGTCGGAGACGTAGACCGCCGATCGCGCCGGTTGCGCCGCGGCCGCGAGCAAAAACACCGTACAGAGAAGGTTTTTCATTCTCGAAGATCCCGTTTGTTTGTCGATTTCATTCCGATCTCTGGGCGGGGTTAGTGCAGTGCTGCAGAGATTGCGGGGAGTGGAACAAAAGACATAACCACAAACAAGGGCAAAATATTACCATTTGGTAATAATCAGCGGCCGAGGCTTATGCGGGCTCAAGCCGTGGCGGTTGTTTGGCGCATCGCCCGCGGGTTCCCGGAGTCAACCCGGTTCAGTGGCTTGGCAACCGATTTTAAAGGGAAAAAGGGGGGGCTGGAAAGCCCCTCTCCGGAACTCCCGCCGAATGCTTGAGGCACGAAAAAGGCGGGGGATCGCTCCGCCCGCCCGGCACAAAAGAGAACGGAAATGGGCTATTTGCCGAAGAGGCGCCGCCCGGCCAGCAGCGCGCAGCCGAATCCGAGGACGAGGGTCAATGCGACGGGCTCGGGAATGCTGGCGACGGAAATGTTGCGAATCTCTTGGTTGCTATACGAGGATCCGGTTCCCGCCGTGAAGCCAAACCGGATGTTTTCCGGACAGACAAGGTTGCACTGGTAATCGTCGATTAGCGCCGTCCACTCCTCCTCGTCTTCGGTTTTCCAGAGGATCGACACCGTCTTGTCGGACTCGATGTCGATGCGGACCGAATGCACGGTGGCTGCATCGCGGTTGGCGGCGGACGGTTTGCCAAAACTCGCAAGCGAACCGGTTCCCGTGATGTACCGGTAGCCTTGGGTGCGGTCGGCGCCCATGGAGCCGCGGATGGCGATGGAGTTCGGCCTGCTTCCAACGCCGCCGACGCGCCCTTCGGTTCCATTCGAAAAATTCCCGAAGGAGTCAAAGCCGAACCCGACGATGCCCCCGGCCAGCCCATTGATTCCACTGCGCTGGGCGTAACCGAGCGACCCGCCGTATCCGCCTGCGTCCGGCGTTGCCGCCGCATTGAAGATCGCGAGGGTGAACCCATCCGCCAGACTCGTCCGCGACCCCCATATGGCAAAATCGAACCGGAAGGAAAGGCCTCCCGCCGTGGGGATGGCTTGGTTGTAGTAGACGAAGGAGGACTGGTTGAGTTTGTCCGCAGTCAGGCGCAGCCATCCCTCGCCGTCCAGATCGATGCCCGATGCTGCGGTCAGCGCCGGTCCGTCCCCCATGCCGTTGACGAAGGTCCAGTCGTTCGCCGTCGTTCCGGTAAAGCTTTCGGAGACATAGACCGCCGATCGCGCCGGTTGCGCCACTGCCGCGAGCAAAAACACCGTACAGAGAAGATTTTTCATTTCAGAATAGCCCATTTTTTATCCATTTGATTCGGAGTGCTTGGCGGATGAATGCAAAAAACATGCCAGCTGAACATAATACCTAATAAGCTACAAGGGTATTATGGTTACCATTTGGCAATCTACAGCGCCGTGGCGGTTGTTTGGTGCATCGACTGCGGGTTCCTGGTGGCGGATGGCGGGGCCCTGCTGGCCGGCAAGCGGATCTTTGGTTGATGCGCCAGGCGCAGCCGGTTCGTCAGGCCTGCGCCAGCAACACCGCGCGCACGGGGGCGGGGTGGCCTTCGACGGTTTTCGAGGGATCGGCGGGGTCGAGGAAGTCGGCGAGCGATTCGTAGGCCATCCAGGCCGTGGCGCGTTGCTCGGCGGCGGTGGTGGCGGTGACATCGACGGTGCGGACGTTGCGCAGGCCGCAGCGGCGCATCCAGTGTTCAAGGGTCGGGACGGAGGGGAT
>JBGSLE010000006.1:0-3578 GCA_041740875.1 Pontiella sp.
TCCAACGCATCACCCGTCCGTTCCCCGGAATCCCTGCTTGGAACGTTCGAGCCGGTATTTTGTTCGCGCTTCCACTCGCGCACCGAAGTGGAATTTGCCGGCCAGCTGTTGTCCGCGGTCCAATCCGGCTTCGGCAGGCGCCAGGAAGAACAAGCCCGTGAACCGGCCAAGTGGCCTTGGTTCGGGAGCTATGGAAACGACGGTTGTGGCCGGGCCCAGCAACCCTCCGCCTACCGGCAAAGGCAGGGTTATACCCCATAGCCTGGAACTGCGCCAGCGGGTAGCCTTCTGCGCATGAAGGACAAAACCAAACCCAATCCTCCCGGAAGCGAATCCGAAGGATCCGCCCCGGCTTCCTCGGTGGCTGGGACAGGCGGCCGTTACCACGCGTTCCACCATGGAAGGCCCAAAACCCGCGCCAGGAAAGGGGCTTCGGCAAATGACAACCCGGATACCCCGATACAGGACGAGTCCCTGGGCTCTTCCGAACTGCGCTACCGGCGGCTCTTCGAGTCGGCCAGGGATGGCATCCTGATCCTGGACGCCGAGACCGGGATCGTCATGGATGTGAATCCGTTCCTGACCAACCTGCTGGGCTATGCGCGCGAAGAGGTGGTCGGTATGGCCGTCTGGCAACTGGGGTTCTTCAAGGACGCGATCGCCAGCTTCGACAAGTTTCTCGAACTCCAACAACACGAATATGTCCGCTACGAAGACCTGCCGCTGGAAACCGTGGACGGAGAGCGCCGCGACGTGGAGTTTGTCAGCAACGTCTACATGGCCGGCGACAAGAAGGTCATCCAGTGCAACATCCGCGACATCTCCGTGCGCAAGCTGGCGGAAACCTACCGGAAAATGCAACAGGACATCCTGCAGATCCTCAACGAACCGGGCGATCCGGAGGGCTATCTCCGGCGCGTCCTCGCCGTTTTGAAGACGCAGACGGGTTTCGATGCCGTGGGCATCCGCCTGCAACAGGGCGACGATTTTCCCTATTTCGTCCAGGAAGGCTTCGACGACGCCTTCCTAAAGCAGGAAAACTCCTTGCTCGCGCGCGATATCGATAACGGGATATGCCGCGACAAGCGCGGCAACATTAACCTGGAATGCACCTGCGGCCGGGTCATTTCCGGCACGCTCGACCCGGCCAGCCCGTTCTCCACTCCGGGGGGAAGCTTCTGGACGAACGACGCGCTCCATCTGCTGGAAATTCCGCCCGGCGAGGATCCCCGGCACAAGCCCCGCAACCAATGCATCCACCACGGCTATGCCTCGGTGGCCATGGTTCCGATCCGGAACCAACACCGGATCGTGGGCCTGATCCAATTCAACGACTGGCTCAAGGATCGCTTCACCCTGGAATCGGTCGAGCTTTTGGAAGGGATCGCCGCGCACATCGGCTCGGCGCTGGTGCGCAAAAAAGCGGAAGCGGAAATCCAGTCGGGGAAAGCCTTCCTCGACTGCATCATCAACGCCATGGCCAGCCCGGTTTTCATCAAGGACGCGCAACGGCGCTTCGTCCTCGTGAACGATGCGTTTTGCGCGCTGGTCGGCCACCCGAAAGAGAAGATCATGGGCAAGACCGACGAAGGTTTTTTCCCGCCGGAACAGGCCGAGGTCTTCCAAAAGACGGATGACGCCGTCTACGCCACCGGCAAGGCGAGTATGAACGAAGAATCCCTGACCAACGCCACTTCCGGCGAAGTGTACGGCATCATTACGCGCAAGACCTGCTACACCGATCAGGACAAAAACAAGTTCATCGTTGGCGTGATGGACGACATCACCGACCTCAAGCGGGCCGAGAGCGAGAAGATCAAACTGGCGGACCAACTCCGCCAAGCCCAGAAAATGGAGTCGGTCGGCCGCCTGGCCGGGGGCGTGGCGCACGACTTCAACAACCAGCTCACCGGCATCCTCGGCTACGCCGAGCTCTGCCGCGGCGAACTCGAATCCGGCCACCCGATCACCAAATGGCTCGACGAAATCACCATCAGCGCCCGGCGGTCGTCCGACATCACCCGCCAACTGCTCGCCTACGCCCGCAAACAGACCATCAAGCCAAAGATACTGAATCTCAACCAGTCGATGGGCACCATGCTGAAACTGTTGCAACACCTCATCGGCGAAGACATCCACCTGGAGTGGCGGCCGGCGAAGGACCTGGGGTCGGCCCGGCTCGACCCCACGCAGCTCGACCAAATCCTCACCAACCTTTGCGTGAATGCGCGCGACGCCATCGCCGGCAACGGGCAGATCACCATCGAGACTAAAAACAGCGTGGTCGACGAGGCCTATTGCTCCGTGCATGCAGAGGCCGTGCCCGGCTCCTACGTGGTGCTGGCGGTCAGCGACGACGGCTGCGGCATGGACAAAACCACCCTCGCCAACATTTTCGAGCCGTTCTTCACCACCAAGGATGTCGGCAAAGGCACGGGGCTGGGACTGGCCACGGTGTATGGAATCGTCAAGCAAAACAATGGCTTCATCAACGCCTATAGCGAACCGGGCGCGGGCTCGACCTTCCGCATCTTCCTGCCCCGCGTGGCCGCCGAGGCCGCAGAGACGGACGACGCCCGCCCCCCGGATGCACCCGAAAGCCGCGGCGAGACCGTCCTGCTGGTTGAGGACGAAAAATCCCTGCGCGCCGTCTGCAGCCATTATCTCGGCTCCATGGGATACGGTGTCATAACGGCGGAATCGCCGGAACAGGCGCTCGAGATCGCCGGAAACAAGGAGACGCCCTTCCAGCTCCTGCTGACGGATGTGGTCATGCCGGGGATGGATGGCCGGCAGCTCGCCCAGCAAATCTGCGCGATCCAGCCGGACGTGAAGGTGCTTTTAATGTCGGGCTACCCGGCGGATATCATCGCCCAGCGCGGCCTGCTCGACAAAAACACCGCCTTCATCGAAAAGCCGTTCGAACGCTACGAACTCGCCGTCAAGCTGCGCTCCGTTTTGAACGGCGGACCGGCGTCACGGAATCCTCCGGGTCGGGAAACCGATGCGTAGGGAATCCGTGCCATGCAAAAAAAAGGGCCGGAAGGCACCATGAAAACCCTGCGGCCAGACCGGAAAGACCCTCGGCTGCACTCGCGCGCCCCGGCGGGCGAACCGCCCTTGCGCGCCGAGCTCTTCAGCAGCGAACAGTTGCGCCGCCATGCCATCGCCTTGGCGGCCGAGCACCGCATCGATCCCAAACCCGGGCAAAACCGGCTCCTGCCGCGGCTGGCCGACAACGAGCAGGTGCTGATCCAAGTCTACGACCTGGTGACCAGCGCCGAGGCCGATGGAAAGCGCGTCGCCCCGGCGGGCGAATGGCTGTTGGACAACTTTTACCTGATCGAACAGCAAATCCGCCTGACGCGCATGCATTTGCCGCATACCTACAGCCGCGAGCTGCCGCGGCTGCTGAACGGCGCGGCGGCGGGGTTTCCCCGCGTCTATGGCATCGCCCTGGAGCTGATCGCCCACGTGGACGGCCGCGTGGATGCCGAAAACACCGACCACTTCATCGCCGCCTACCAGACGGTCGCCCCGCTGACCCTCGGCGAACTCTGGGCCGTGCCGATCATGCT
>JBGSLE010000007.1:0-2576 GCA_041740875.1 Pontiella sp.
ATATCCCTCCGGGGTGTCGGGTTTTTGGCCCGATATTGAATCATTGGAATGGTACTCCCAAGGCCGCACCCACCGCCACGGACAAGTGCGCTATCTCAATCGAAGTTTTCTATGCGGGAATAAGGGGAAATATTTATCGGATCGGCCGGCGCTCCGGCAAGACGTTCGCTTGCCCGCTTGATAGCCGACGAAGGTAGCGCCTCCGAGCATCTGGCCAGAGCGGACATCAGCACGGCTCTCGAATGTTTCACATTACCGTCAAGCAAGCTTCATCTTCGCCCCATAGGATTCGGGCTCCCCTGACAACATGGAGCTATCCCTTGGATACCCTGAACAAACACCACCCCCTGTCGCCCAACGGCGTCGATGACGTCAGCCACAACGAGTCCGGCAACCTGGGCTTTGATGCGGTCCTGCAGGCCCGCATGAGCCGCCGTACCCTGCTCAAGGGCAGCTTCGCCGCCGCCGCCACCTCCATGTTTGGCGTCGGCCTGGCCAGCGCCGACGGAGATGATCACGGATACGGTTCGCGAGCCGCGCATGCCCGGATGATGGGTTTTTCCGTCGTAGCCAAGCACACTGACGACATTCTCACCGTACCCGAGGGTTATACCGCGCAAGTCCTCTATCGTCTGGGCGACCCGATCAGCAAGTTCGTCGCCGAATACATGAACGACGGCAGCGACAGCGCCGCCAGCTTCGAATTCCGTGCCGGCGACGCCCACGACGGCATGCACTATTTCGGCCTCAACAACCGTGGCACCGGCCCCAACCCCGTGAACGCAAAGCGCGGCCTGCTGGTGATGAACCACGAAAACATCACGCAGATCTTCCTGCATCGCGCCGACGAAGTCGCTGCCGGCCTGCCCACCTCCGGTCGCGTCCCCTCCCAGATCGACAAGGAAGTCAACGCGCACGGCGTCTCCGTCATCGAGGTGGCGAACCACAAGGGTGCCTTCGAGATCAACAAAGGCTCCGCCTTCAACCGCCGCATCACTGCCGCCAGCCCGATGGACATCTCCGGTCCGGCACGCGGCGATGACCTCATGGTCACCAGGTTCTCGCCGAATGGCAGCCAGACCCGCGGCACCCTGAACAACTGCGCCCACGGCTATACCCCCTGGGGCACCTACCTGACCTGCGAGGAGAACTG
The DNA here is from genome assembly GCA_041740875.1 of Pontiella sp. GTDB lineage: Bacteria > Verrucomicrobiota > Kiritimatiellia > Kiritimatiellales > Pontiellaceae > Pontiella. The sequence continues at coordinate 1,154 of JBGSLE010000007.1, forward strand.
GGCCGGCTACTTCAAGCGCCCTGCCAGTTCCACTCTGGATGCCAAGGCGATGGCCACCCAGAACCGCTACATCGGCTCCGGCGCCAGCAACGGCAGTTACGGCTGGGCCAATCCGGTCGGCGGCGACACCAGCGGCAGCGAGCTGTACAACCGCTGGAATATCACACCCGGCGCCGGCACAGCGGCTGAAGACTACCGCAATGCTGCCAACACCATGGGCTGGGTGGTCGAGGTCGACCCCTACGACCCCGACTCGGTGCCGCGCAAGCGCACCGCGCTGGGCCGCTTCGGCCACGAGGGCGCGATGCCCGCCAAGGTCGTTCCCGGCAAGCCGCTGGTCTACTACATGGGCGACGACGCGCGCGGCGAATACGTCTACAAATACGTCTCCAACCGCAAGTGGAAACCATCCGACGCGCTGCGCAACAATCTGGAAATGGGCGACAAGTATCTGGACGACGGCAAGCTGTACGTGGCGACCTTCAACGCCGACGGCAGCGGCAGCTGGACCGAGCTCTCCATCGACAACCCCGCCATCGCCAACTACGCGGGCTATGACTTCGCCGATCAGGCCGATGTGCTGATCAACTGCCGCATCGCCGCCGACGCCGTGGGCGCCACGCCGATGGACCGCCCCGAGTGGACCGGCGTGCATCCCATCACCGGCGATGTCTACGTCACCCTGACCAACAATACCGATCGCGGCAAGACCGGCACCACTAACGGCGGCAAACCGCGCGGCCTGGATGCCGCCAATCCGCGTTACTACGACGAGGACGGTACCATGGGCAACGTCAACGGCCACATCATCCGCATGCGTGAAGACGGCCGCGACCCCGCCGCCACCCGCTTCGACTGGGACGTCTACCTGTTCGGCGCCGAATCCGACAAGTTCACCGACGGCAACATCAACGTTTCCGGCCTCACCGACGACAACGACTTCTCCAGCCCCGACGGCCTCTGGTTCAGCCAGCGTATTCCCGGCCTGATGTGGATCCAGACCGACGACGGCGCTTATACGGACGTCACCAACTGCATGATGCTGGCGGCGGTCCCGGGTCACTACGGCGACGGCGGCACGGTAGAGATCGACAACCTTTCGGTGCCGAGCAATGGCGGCCTCGACCAGAGCGTCACCACCTACGTCGGCAAGCCGGCCAGCAAAAAAAACGTGCGCCGTTTCCTGGTCGGGCCGAAGGGCTGCGAGATCACTGGAATCTGCGAGACGCCGGACGGCAAGGCGATTTTCGTCAACGTCCAGCACCCGGGCGAGGACACCGATGCTGCCGAGGTCGCCGGCAATACCGGCAACTTCCAGAGCCACTGGCCTCAGGGTGATTTGGAACGGCCGCTTTCCGCCACTATCGTTATCACCAAGGACGACGGCGGTGTGATCGGGACCTGATAAATATCCGATAGTGAA
>JBGSLE010000008.1:0-4118 GCA_041740875.1 Pontiella sp.
GGCCTGCGTGACCGGCTCCTCGAAGTTGCCGCTGGCGGGCGAAACCGTTCCGCCGATGGTGACCGAGCCCTTGGAGCCATCGTGGAGACGAACCACGCCGCCGCGTTCGTAGAAGGCGGCGATCACCGATTCGAGGTAGGCCGGGAAGGCTTCCTCACCGGGAATCTCCTCCAGGCGGCCGGACATTTCGCGCAAGGCCTGCGCCCAGCGGGAGGTGGAGTCGGCCAGCAGCAGGACGTCGAGGCCCATCTGGCGGTAGTATTCCGCCAGCGTCACGCCGGTGTAGACCGACGCTTCGCGGGCGGCCACCGGCATCGAGCTGGTGTTGCAGATGATCAGGGTGCGCTCCATCAGGCTCTTGCCGGTGCGCGGGTCGGTCAGCTCGGGAAACTCGCGGAGGGTTTCCACCACTTCGCCGGCGCGCTCGCCGCAGGCCGCCACGATCACGACGTCCACTTCCGCGTTGCGCGAGGTGATCTGCTGGAGCACGGTCTTGCCGGCGCCGAAGGGGCCGGGAATGCAGTAGGTGCCGCCTTTGGCGACGGGGAAGAAGGTGTCGATCGTGCGCAGCTTGGTGGCCATCGATTCGGTCGGGCGCAGCCGCTCGGCGTAGCATTTGATCGGTATTTTTACGGGCCAGACCTGCATCATGCGGGCTTCGACCGTGGTGCCCTTGTCGTCCTTGAGCACGGCTACGACCTGCTCGACGGTGTAGTCACCGGCTCCGGCAACCGTTTCCACCGTCCATTTTCCGCGCAGGCGGAACGGCACCATGATGCGGTGGTCGAAGATACCCTCCGGAACCGTGCCGATCGTGTCGCCGGCCACGACGGTGTCGCCCACCTTCAACTTGGGGGTGTACGCCCATTTTTTGTCGCGGGGCAGGGCGGGGAGGTAGGTGCCGCGCTGCAAGAAGAAGCCGCATTGCTCCGCCAGCGCGGGCAGCGGGTTTTGCAAGCCGTCGAACACCTGGGTCAGCAGGCCTGGGCCGAGCTCGACCGAAAGCAGATGGCCCGTGAAGACCACCGGGTCGCCGACCTTCAGGCCGACCGTGTCTTCGAAGACCTGGAGTTCGGCGCTGGTGCCGCGGACGCGGATCACCTCCGCCTTGAGTTTGAGGTCGCCGATGCAGGCGTAGGCCACCTCGTTCTGGATGACGGGCTGGTCGAACTCGACCTTCAGCAGGTTGCTGTTCACCCCGATGATTCTTCCGATGTTTTCGCTCATAGTGTTTTTCCTCTGTCCCGGTAAAAAAACAAACTGCGGAACACTACTGCTCCGCAGCCACTTCCTTTTGCGTGTTGGCCGTGATGACCGCCTCAAGCTTTTCCTTGCCGAGATGCACGTCCATGCGGTTCCAGCGCTCGACGATCTTCAGCTGGATGCCGTAGGCCAGCACCTTTTCAAAGCCGAACGGATTTTGCCCGACGAGTTCCTCGGCCAGCCGCCAGCGCGCGCGGTCGAGCTCCTGTTCCAGTTCGAGCGGATCGGTGCGGGTGAACGCATCCGTCACGAGCGATTCGATCAATCCGCTGAATCCGTCGTGCGGCCGGAGGTATTCCTTGAAATCGATGCCGAGCTTCTGCCCCCGGTGGCGGGCGATGGCATTGCGCAACTGGGTTACGACGGCGTCGATCGCCTTGCACAGCGAGCAGGGGGCGATGTCCGGCGCGCCGAGCAGCACCTTGCGCAGGATTTCGGTCTCGCGCGGGGTGACCCATTGCGCACAGTCGGCCACGAACTCTTCGGTGGTGAAGGGCGGTTCGTCCCCGATTTGCAGGCTTGGCAAGCTGGCGACAAGTGAATAGTAGGCGGCCATCGTGGTTCCCGTTTAGGCTTTTGCCAGCTGTTCGCGGGCAATCGCGCTGACGGTCTTGGCCAGCTCCGGGCGCAGGAACGAACAGAGCGCCTCCGCAATTGCTTCGCCGGAAAAGTCCAGGTAGACGTTCTCTCCCTTGTAGGAGACCTTGAATCCGCTGAGGGTTTCGGTGTCGGAAACCAGTTCGATCTCCTTGCCGCTCTTTCTGGCCAGGGTGGCGCAATAGGCGGCCAGCGCGGCCTTGTCCTTTTCGCTTACCGCCAGGGTCACAGAGCCGCCCTTGCCCTGTACCACCACCGCCGAAACCAGGGTTTGCAGGAAATCGCCGGAGAGGGTGCGCTCGACTTCCTTGCCAAGCACCGCCGTCACCACCTTTTCACAGCCTTTGCCCACGGTGATCAGCGTGTCGCGCGCCGCCTGTTCGAGGGTTTTCACCGAACGTTCGGCGAAGGATTTGGATTCGCTTTCGGCTTTTTTAAGGAGTTCCTCCGCCTTGGCTTCCGCCTCTGAAACCAGCTTGGCGGCCTTGTCCTTGGCCTGGGAAAGAATGGCGTCGGACTGTTCCTTGGCTTTCTCAACCCCTTCTCTCTGAATCTGTTCAATCAAATGCTTGAGTTCTTCGGCCATGTTTTTCTCCGGTGTTTTCGATAAAAAACGAGCGATTACTTTAGTCAAAAGCCCTCGACATGCAAGCCACTTTATTTTGAATTGACTAAAACATGATTAGATTAATCGGCATTACCCTCCCGCGCCAGCTGCCGCACCAGTTCGAGGGTGACCGTCCCCGTGATTCCAAGGCTCTCCGCGCTGATGTTTCCGAGGTGGTCTCCGTCGGTGTGCCAATAGTCGTTCAGCCCCGGGGCGGAGCCATATTTGAAATCAATGAGGTCGATGGCGGGAATGCCGATTTTCAGGAACGGCACATGGTCGTCGGTAATGATGGTGTTCAGCGCCAGCGAAAAGCGGTCGCGGTGGCCCGTGGCGTGGGCGGCATCCATCAATTCCTTGACGAGGTCGTGCGAACTGTTGGAGGGAATGGTGAAATGCAGATCCTTGTCGCCCACCATGTCGAGCAGCACCAGCGCCTTGATTTTCCGGTCCTCGCCGGTCCGGGCGAGGGTGGCCGCCATCCGGCGGCTGCCGTGCAGCCCGTCGCCGGGGATGTAGCCGGCAATCCCTTCCTCGCCATCGAAAAAGGCGAAGAGGATACCGAGGTCGGATTTCTTCCCCGCCAGCATCCGGGCCAGTTCCAGCAGGACGCCCGTGCTCGATCCCGAGTCGTTCGCGCCCTGGAAGTTTGCGATTCCCGGCATGGTGTCGAAGTGCGAGCCGAGGATGATCCAGCGGTCGGTTTTTCCCGGAATGCGCCCAACCACGTTGCGCATCGTCTTTTCGCCGGCGGGGGTTTGGTCGACGAAGGTGTCGATCTCCACCGCGACGCCAAAGCTTTCGAGCCGCTTGGCGATGTGTTCGGCCGCCTTCCAGCCGTTCGGCGTTCCGGCATCGCGCGGGCTAAACTTTACCAGCGCCTCGACCTCGGCAAAGGCGCGCTGCCCGTCGAACGCCGACCGCTGCTCCGGCTCCGGCCGGCAACCGAAAAGGGCGGTTGAAGCGACCGCAACGGCGCAAAGAAGGTGGGGTTTTCGGCGGACTCCCTTGTTCATTGGCCGACCTCTCTTTTGCGGGCTTGCTTTCGTTCTTCTGGTAGGGCTCGACCGCCGGGCGAGCCGTAGCGGGTTGAGATGGCCGTCCCTACTTCGCGGCTTTTTCGTGGGCTTCGCGGACGCGCTTGATGACCATTTCGCACATGGCGGGGTCTTCCTTCAAAATGCGGACGACGGCGTCGCGGCCCTGGCCAAGCTGGGTGCCGTCCATCGAAAGCCACGAACCCTTCTTGTCGACGATGCCGGCGTTGATGGCGGCATCGATCACCGATCCGGTCCAGGAGATGCCTTCGGCGTAGAGGATGTCGAATTCGGCTTCCGCAAAGGGGGCGGCGACCTTGTTCTTGACCACCTTGACCTTGGTGCTGTTGCCGAAGACGTTGCCGGCGGAATCCTTAAGCTGTCCGGTGCGGCGGATGTCGAGGCGCACGGAGGAGTAGAATTTTAGCGCGCGGCCGCCGGGCGTGGTTTCGGGGCTGCCGAACATGACGCCGATCTTTTCGCGGATCTGGTTGGTGAAGATGCAGATGCATCTCGAATGGTTGATCGCGGAAACCAGCTTGCGCAGAGCCTGCGACATCAGGCGCGCCTGCAGGCCGACGTGCGACTGGCCCATTTCGCCGTCGAGCTCGGCG
>JBGSLE010000009.1:0-9261 GCA_041740875.1 Pontiella sp.
TCGGCGGCGCCATCGCCGACCGCGGCAAGCTGCTGGTCACCACGCCGGGCGCCATGAAGGCCCGATTCGGCATCGACGTGCGCACCCGCAGCGAGGTACTGGCAATCGATCGCGCGAAAAAACAGCTCCGCGTCAAAAACCTCGCCAGCGGCGAGGAGTATGACGAATCGTACGACGCCCCTCGTCCTCAGCCCCGGCGCGGCACCGGTACGGCCGCCGATCCCGGGCATCGACCACTCCGCCGTCCTGACGCTGCGCAACCTCGAGGACATGGATCGCATCATCCAGCGGCTGGAAGGGAAAAAATCGGCGGCGGTGATCGGCGGTGGCTACATCGGCCTCGAAATGGCCGAAGCGCTACGCGAGAAAAAACTCCGCACCACCTTGATCGAACTGGCCCCGCAGGTGATGGGACCGGCCGACCCGGAAATGGCCACCGTCCTGCACCAGGAGCTACGGTTGTTCGGCGTCGATTTGCGGCTCGGCACCTCGGTGACGGCGTTCGAGGCGTCCGGCGACGGCGTGGATCTTATTTTAAGCGACGGCATCCGGCTGACGACCGACCTCGTGATTTTGGCGATTGGCGTCAAACCGGAAACGACGCTGGCGCGCGAGGCCGGACTAGAACTCGGCACCACCGGCGGCATCAAGGTCGATGAACGGATGCAGACCTCCGACCCCGCTATCTACGCCGTCGGTGACGCGGTGGAGGTGGTGGACTTCGCCACCCAAAAACCGGCGCTGATTCCGCTGGCGGGCCCGGCCAACCGGCAGGGGCGCATCGCGGCGGATACTATTTTCGGGCGTTCGAGCAGCTACAAGCAGACGCAGGGCACGGCGATCTGCAAGGTGTTTAACATGGCCATTGGCATGACCGGGCTGAGCGAGAAAATGGCCAAGCGCCACGGCATCGCCTACGAAAAGGTCTATGTGCATCCGGCCAGCCATGCGTCGTACTATCCCGGCTCCCATCCGATCTCCCTCAAGCTGCTGTTCGATCCGCAGACCGGGAAAATCCTCGGGGCGCAGGCGGTCGGCGCGGACGGGGTGGACAAGCGCATCGACGTGCTGGCGGTGGCCATCCGCGCGGGGCTGACCGTGTACGATCTCGAAGAGATGGAACTGAGCTACGCCCCGCCGTACGGCTCGGCGAAGGATCCGGTCAACTATGCCGGCTTCGTGGCGGCGAACCTCTTGCGCGGCGATGCGGCCATCTGCCACGCCAACGAGGTTGTGCATCCGGCGGATAACCAGAAACTGATCGACGTGCGCAACCCCGAAGAGGTGGCGGCCGGAACCATTCCGGGCGCGAAAAACATTCCGCTGGGCAACCTGCGCGAACAACTGGCCACGCTGGACAAAGGGCGCGAATACTTGGTTTTCTGCCAGGTCGGCCTGCGCGGCTACCTCGCCTGCCGCATCCTTGCGCAAAACGGCTTCCAATGCCGCAACCTCTCCGGCGGCTATAAAACCTACACGATGGCCATGGCCCACCAGCCCGACCGCATCCCCGAAAACGAAACCACCGCCGACGATCCGGGCGAGGATTCCCTTTCCGGCAAGCCGCCGAAAGGCGGCGCGGCGATCGCGGAGACGATCGATGCCAGCGGGCTCCAGTGCCCGGGACCGATCATGCAGCTGAGCCAGGCCATGGCCCGCATCCGCACCGGCGAAGCCGTGTCGATCCTTTCGACCGATCCCGGATTTGCCGCCGACATGCCCGCCTGGTGCCACTCGACCGGCCATGCGCTGGTGTCGCTGGAGCCGGAAAAGGGGGGCTACCGCGCCGTCGTCGCCAAAAAATCCGGCCCGGCCTGCCCGATGATTGCCGCCGCCGGGGAAAAGCGCTTCACCAACGTCGTCTTCAGCAACGACCTCGACAAGGCGCTCGCCGCCTTCATCATCGCCAACGGCGCCGCTTCGATGGGCTACCAGGTGACGCTCTTCTTCACCTTCTGGGGGCTCAATATCCTGCGCAGGGAAGGGCCGGTCGCCGTGCGGAAAAACATGGTCGAAAAAATGTTCGGCCTGATGATGCCGAAGGGGCCCGCCAAGCTGAAGCTCTCGCAAATGCAGATGGGCGGCATGGGCGCGGCGATGATCAAGGGCATCATGAAGCAGAAAAAGGTCCTGTCGCTGCCGGAGCTGATGCAGGCCGCGCTCGACAACGGCGTCAAGATCGTCGCCTGCGCGATGTCGATGGACCTGATGGGCATCAAGCGCGAGGAGCTGATCGACGGCATCGAGGAAGGCGGCGTGGCGATGTATATCGACCACCTCGGCGGCAACGCGAATCTGTTCATCTAATGCGGCTTCGCAGGAGCGATTGAAGAATGATGATTTCAGAATTTAGAATGGTCGGTCTGCGACAGCTTTATATTCAAAAAAGGCCAACGCCGACGGAGTTCAACCATTCATCATTCTGCACTCTTAATTCTTCATTTCGTGTGTGTTGCGATACGCATCAAATAGTTGGAACCGCGCAATTGCAAGAAGTTGGACTTTAAGAAGAAAACACGTTGTGACGGGTGGCGGCCGGGCGGTGTAGTTCTCGGAAACCATCGTTAAAACCCAGGAGAAAAAAATGACACTCAGGAAAACCACCTCGCTCACCACCCTGCTCTCGTTCATCCTGCTGCTGGCCACCAGCATCATCCTCTACGTGACGCCGCAGGGTAAAATCGCCTTCTGGGCCAACTGGAAGATCTTCGGCCTCGGCAAGGAGGAATGGGGGGCGCTGCACACCAACCTCGGCTTCCTCTTCATCATCGCCGGGATCATCCATACCCTGCTGAACTGGAAGCCGATCGTGGCCTATCTGAAAAACAAGGCCCAGCAGGTCAAGGTTTTCACGGCCGATTTCAACATGGCGCTGGCGATCACCCTCTTCATCACCCTCTTTACCCTCTTCGACCTGCCGCCGGTCAACGCCGTGCAGACGTTCGGCGAATCGATCAAAACGGCGGCGGCGGCAACCTACGGCGAACCGCCCTACGGCCATGCCGAAGCCTCCCCGCTGCAAGCGTTCTGCAAACGCACCGGCCTCGATCTGGACGCTGCCCTGGAGGCGCTTGGCAAGGCCAACCTGAAAGCCGTCTCCGCCCAGGCCACCCTCGCCGAAATAGCCCAAGCCAACGGCATGGCCCCGCAGCAGGTGTACGAAATCATGAAACCCGCGGAACAGGCTCCGCGGCAAGGTGAACCGAAGACCATGCCGGAGAGCCCCGGCTCGGGGTTTGGCCGCAAAACGCTATCGTCCGTCTGCGCCGAATATGGCTTGGATCAGGAAAAGACCATCGCAGGGTTGCGCGCGCTGGGCATCGAGGCCGCCGCCGATGCCACGGTGAAAACGATCGCCGAAGAGAACACCATGGATCCGCACGGACTCTACGAGGTGATCCGGCAGCTCCAGCAAGGCCACTAGCGGCTGTTGTGGCCGTGGATCGCGCGGCGGGTATCGAGGTCGGACTCGCGTTTTTTGATCGTCTCGCGCTTATCGACCACATTCTTGCCGCGCGCCAGGCCAATCTTAATCTTTATCTTCCCCTTGGAGAGGAAGATGCGCAACGGGATGATGGTCAGCCCTTTTTCCCGCACCTTCCCGTAAAGCCGCTCGATCTCCTTGCGGTGCATCAGCAGCTTGCGCTCCCGCGACGGGCTGTGGTTGAAGAGGTTGCCGTGCGTGTAAGGCTGGACCGTGGTGCCGAGCAGCCAGGCTTCCAGATGGTCGTCGATGTGAACGTAGCCCTCCTGGATGCTGGAATGGCCCTCCTTGACGGATTTGACCTCGGTGCCGGTCAAGACGATGCCCGCCTCGATGGTTTCAAGGATTTCATAGTCGTGCGTCGCCTTGCGGTTGGAGGCCAGCACGCCCGAGCCGGGATCGTTTTTCTTTTTGTTTTTTCCAGCCATGGGGTGGGAATTCCTATCTGCCGGGCACTACACCCTAACCGGGCATCAAACACAAAACAGAAAAGCCCAAAACCCGGGGGCTTTGAGCCTTTCGCTAGCGGGGTTCCGCTTGGACTACAGCAACATCGACGCGTCGAAGCCGAGATCCGGCAATTCGGACTCGTCGCGCGTAAACGCCATTTCGGCCGTCAGCAGGCCGTTTGCAATCTCCTTGAGAACAATGTCGTGCTTGTCCTGCTCCGGATGGTCGGGCTTGACCATCGGGCGCGCGCCGGCGTTGAGCTGGCGGGTACGGTAGGAGATCAGGTTGACCAGCATCGGGATGTTGGGGATCTTTTCTTCGGCTACGCTTAGATATTCCATGTTCATAGTAGTCAAGTGCCTTGCCGATTCCGCATTCAGCGAAATCTTTTAACGGTGAAAAATGCGGCGCGTACTATAGCACCCCTCAACCCTTCGTCAAACGCCATTTACACAAAAAACCCGCCCCGGAAAGGGGCGGGTCGAGGCGTTGCTAAATGCGCGGGCTACATCATGTCGCCCATGCCGCCCATGCCGCCGCCACCGGGCATCGGCTTATCCTTTTCAGGAATATCCGTGATCATGCATTCGGTGGTGATGAGCAGGCCGGCGATGGAGGCCGCATTCTGCAGGGCGTAACGGGTCACCTTCGCCGGGTCGATGATGCCGGCTGCGATCATGTCGACATACTGGCCGGTCGCCACGTTGTAGCCGTAGGCGTTCTTGCCCTTCTTGACTTCCTGGACGACGATGGCGCCTTCTTCGCCGGCGTTGGCCACGAGCTGGCGCAACGGGGACTCGATCGCCTTGCGGACGATATCGACGCCGATTTTTTCGTCGCCTTCGACTTCGATCTTGTCGAGCACCTTCTGGACGCGGATGAGCGCCACGCCGCCACCGGGAACGATACCCTCTTCGACGGCGGCACGGGTGGCGTGCAACGCGTCTTCCACACGGGCCTTCTTTTCCTTCATTTCGGCTTCGGTGGCCGCGCCAACGTTGATCACCGCAACCCCGCCGGCGAGCTTCGCGAGCCGTTCCTGGAGCTTTTCGCAGTCGTAGTCGGAGGTGGTTTCGTCGATCTGGCGGCGGATCTGGTCGATGCGGGCCTTGATGGCGGCGGGCTTGCCGTAGCCTTCAACGATCGTGGTTTCGTCCTTGCCGATGGTGACGCGCTTGGCCTTGCCGAGGTCTTCGAGCGTGACGCTTTCGAGCTTGATGCCAAGATCTTCGGTGATGAACTTGCCGTCGGTCAGGATGGCGAGGTCTTCCATGATCGCCTTGCGGCGGTCGCCGAAGCCCGGCGCCTTGACCGCGCAGACGTTCAGCGTGCCGCGCAGCTTGTTGACCACGAGGGTCGCGAGCGCTTCGCCTTCGACGTCTTCCGCGATGATCACCAGCGGCTTGCCGGTCTTGGCCACGTTCTGCAACAGCGGGAGCATGTCCTGCAGGTTGGAGACCTTCTTCTCGTAGATCAGGATGTAGGGATCGTCCATCACCGCGTCCATCGTGTTCGGATTGGTGACGAAGTACGGGGAGAGGTAGCCCTTGTCGAACTGCATGCCCTCGACCACGTCGAGCGAGGTTTCGATGGACTTGGCCTCTTCAACCGTGATCGTGCCGTCCTTGCCAACCTTCTCCATCGCCTCGGCGATGATGTTGCCGATGGTGGCGTCGCCATTGGCGGAGATGGTGCCGACCTGGGCGATCTCCTCGGTGGACTTGACCTTCTTGCTCAGCTTGGCGAGCGCGTCAACCAGCGCTACAACGGCCTTGTCGATGCCGCGCTTGAGGCTCATCGGATTGGAGCCTGCGGTGACGTTCTTGAGGCCTTCGCGATAAATCGCCTCGGCCAGCACGGTGGCGGTGGTGGTGCCGTCGCCGGCGATGTCGGAGGTCCTGGAGGCGACTTCCTTCACCATCTGCGCGCCCATGTTCTCGAAGGGGTTTTCAAGTTCGATCTCCTTCGCCACGGAAACGCCGTCCTTGGTGACGGTCGGGGAACCGTACTTCTTGTCGAGGATCACGTTGCGGCCTTTCGGCCCGAGCGTCACCTTGACCGCCTTGCTGAGCTTTTCCACGCCGCGCAGCATTGCGTCGCGTGCTTCCACATCAAAAATAATCTGCTTAGCCATTATAAGTACTCCTTGTTATGAGAATTAACCAATGATCGCGAGGATGTCTTCTTCGCGGATGAGCTGGTATTCCTTGCCATCCATCTTGACTTCGGTGCCGCCATATTTGGGCATCAGCACGAGGTCGCCCACCTTCACGTTGAAGGGGATCTTCTTGTCGTCCTTGCCGATCTTGCCGGTTCCGAGCGCCACAACCTTGCCTTCCTGGGGCTTTTCCTTGGCGGAATCGGGAATGATGATCCCGCCCTTCTTGACTTCGTCTTCCTTGATCGGCTGAACCAGTACGCGTTCGCCTAGTGGCTTGATTTTCATGGGTGTTCTCTCCTTGTTAGGTTTCAATCTCCGGCGGGACGCCCCGCCGCCTTCAAAACGCAGACCGGGCGGACCGGCCAAATCCGGCGCATCCGTCCGATCTCATTTGCCTTACTTCTTCTTGTCTTCGTCGACCATTTCGAAATCGGCTTCCTCGACATCCGACGCCCGCTTTTCGCCGCCGGAAGCACTTGCTCCGGCATCCGCACCGGGCTGCTGGCCCTGCTGCGCATGGGCGTACATTTCCGTCGCGGCGGCCTGCATCTTCTGGTTGAGGACGTCGAGCGCACTCTTCATGCCCTCGTAGTCGTCCGCCTTCAGCGCCTTCCTGACCGGCTCGATCGCGGCTTCGACTTCGGCCTTTTTGTCGGCCGGAATCTTGTCGCCGTTTTCCTTCAGGAATTTTTCGGTCTGGAAGACGGTCGAATCCGCCTGGTTCTTCAGGTCGACCTTTTCGCGGGTCTTCGCGTCTTCGGCCGCATGGGCTTCGGCATCCTTCACCATTGATCGGATCTCGTCATCGGAGAGGCCGCTCGACGCGGTGATGGTGATGTGCTGCATCTTACCCGTGCCGAGATCCTTCGCGCTGACCTTCAAGATCCCGTTGGCGTCGATATCGAACGTTACCTCGATCTGCGGCACGCCGCGGGGGGCCGGCGGGATTCCGTCGAGGTTGAAGCGCCCGATCGTCTTGTTGTCGCGGGCCATCTTGCGCTCGCCTTGCAAAACATGGATCTCCACGGCCGGCTGGCTATCGGCGGCCGTCGAGAAGATTTCGTTCTTCTTGGCCGGGATCGTCGTATTGCGCTCAATGAGCGGGGTGAAGACGCCGCCGAGCGTTTCGATGCCGAGCGTCAGCGGGGTGACGTCGAGCAGGAGGACGTCCTTCACTTCGCCCTTGAGCACGCCGCCCTGGATCGCCGCGCCCACGGCCACGACTTCGTCCGGGTTCACGCCTTTGTGCGGTTCCTTGCCGAAAATCTCCTTCACGGAAGCCTGCACCTTCGGCATGCGGGTCGAACCGCCGACGAGGATCACTTCGTCGATCTGCGCGTTGCTCAGGCCCGAATCCTTCAGACAGGTCTTCACCGGCGAGATCGCCTTGTCGATCAGGTCGTCGCACAGTTCTTCGAGCTTGGCGCGCGTCAGCGTCACGTTCAAGTGCTTCGGCCCGGTGGCATCGGCCGTGATGAACGGCAGGTTGATGTCGGTCGACTGCGAGCTGGAGAGTTCGCACTTCGCCTTTTCCGCCGCCTCCTTCAGGCGCTGGAGCACCATGGCGTCGGACGAAAGGTCGATCCCTTGCTCCTTCTTGAAGCTTTCGACCAGCCACTTGATCACCTTCTGGTCAAAGTCGTCACCGCCCAGATGGCCGTCGCCGTTGGTGGCCGCCACTTCGAAAACACCGTCGCCGATGTCGAGGATCGAAATGTCGAACGTGCCGCCGCCGAGGTCGTAGACCGCGATCTTCTCTTCCGACTTCTTGTCGAGGCCGTAGGCCAGCGACGCCGCCGTCGGCTCATTGATGATACGGAGCACTTCGAGACCCGCGATCTTGCCCGCGTCCTTGGTCGCCTGGCGCTGCGAATCGTTGAAGTAGGCCGGAACGGTGATCACCGCCTGGGTGATCGTTTCGCCGAGGTAGGCCTCCGCATCGGTCTTGAGCTTCTGCAGGATCATCGCCGAAATCTCCGGCGGCGAATAGACCTTGTCGCCGATCTTCACATGCGCGTCGCCGTTGCTGGCCTTGACCACGTTGTAGGGAACGAGGTCGATTTCATTCTGCACCTCGTTGTACTTGCGGCCCATGAAACGCTTGATCGAAAAAACGGTGTTGCTGGGATTCGTCACCGCCTGGCGCTTCGCCGCCGTGCCGACCAGGCGTTCGCCGTTCTTGGCAAAACCGACGATCGACGGCGTCGTCCGCCCGCCTTCCGCATTCGGGATCACCGTCGGTTCGCCGCCTTCCATGACGGCCATGCACGAGTTGGTGGTACCAAGGTCGATCCCCAATACCTTTGAACTTGCTTTGCTCATCGTTAATCTCCTTCAAAAAATGGTTACACTGGATGTCTTGAGACAGCCGCCCTTTAACACGAAGCGTGCCACCGGCTGAACTGCATCGAGTAGCAAGCGCTATCCATTGATAAGATGATACTTAAGGAGCGAATGAACAAAATGGACGCCGTGCCATGCCACGCGCTCCAGCGTCGCTTATGTCCCATATCGGGCGCACGCCCTGTCCCACTTGCGCCATCGTGGCACATGTCTGGCAACGCCTAAAAAGTGGACAGGCCGGTCGCCTCCATCAGCCAGGCGCGGAATTTACGGCGCAGGGAAGCATCGGCGTAGGTGGCGTACTCCACCGTGTAGCTGCGTCCATCCGGATTGCTCCACCAACGATCGAAGGTTGCGCGGGCGCGCCGCAAAGCGGCGGCCTCCTCCGGCGCGGCGAAGGCCAGGTTGCACTCGGCATTGAAGTCGTCGAGGTTGCGGCGGGTAAAGTTGCAGGAGCCCAGCAGGAGCGTGGCGGTTCCGCCAGCATGCTGGACGTAGAGCATCTTGACGTGGCACTGCTCGCCGTGCGTGTCGGCCCAGCGCAAGGGAATCCCCGCTTCGGCCAGCCGGGCGGCCGATTGGCGGTTGGGGATGCCGTTCTTGATCCGGCCAAAGGCATCCTTGTTGGGGTCGAGGATCATGCGCAGGTCGCAGCCGCGCTGCTGGGAGCGGATGAGCGCTGCCAGCACCTCGCGGTCGGCCAGGTAGAACATGCAGAGGTCGATCCGCGCCCCCGGCGGGGCGCCATCGAGCAGGGCCAGCACCTTCTCCTTGATCTTGCGTTCGGTCAGCAGGTGCATGGTGCCCTCTTGGGTTTGGGACG
>JBGSLE010000010.1:0-2382 GCA_041740875.1 Pontiella sp.
GGTGATGCTGCTGAGCAAGGGCGTCGTCTACATCGGCTCGCTGGTCATCGTCCTGATGGTCCTGCAGGCGGCGGGCGTCAAGCTCAGCGCGCTGCTCGGGGCGGCGGGAATCGCGGGCGTGGCGATTGGCTTTGCTGCGCAGACGAGCCTCTCCAACCTCATCAGTGGCCTCTTCCTCGTCTGGGAGCGGCCATTCCAGGTGGGCGACCTGCTGGAGGCCGGCACCGACCAGGGCGTCGTCCACTCCATCGATCTGCTCTCCATCCAGCTGCGCACCTACAACAACAAGCTCATCCGCATCCCCAACGAAACCCTCATCAAGAACTCCTTCACCAACACCACCCGCTTCCCGATCCGCCGCATGGACATCCCCATCGGCGTCGCCTACAAGGAGGACGTCGAAAAGGTCATGCGCATCCTGCGCGAAGTGGCCGACCAAAACCCCTATTGCCTCGACGAGCCGGAACCCCTCATCATCTTCCAAGGCTTCGGCGACTCCGCCCTCGAGATCCTCTTCGCGCCCTGGTTCGCCAAGGCCGACTATGTCGCCATGCGCAACAGCCTGATGATCGAGGTCAAGAAACGCTTCGACGCCGAAGGCATCGAACTTCCCTTCCCCCACCGCACGCTCTACACCGGCACTGCCACCGCGCCCTTCCCGATCCGCCTCGTCACCGGCGATGCCGCTGCGGAAGCCGGGTAGCGCCCCGGCTTCGCCATCTCTTTCCAAGGCCGGACTTGCCGGGTTCCAACGCCTTCACTACTCTGTTGCCACGTTTTCTTCGCGACGGGGAAGGGGTGGGGCATGGCAAACCAAAATCCGGAACAGGCGGCGCGCGACCTGATCGCTACCAACTTCAGCATCGAAACCGATGATTTCAACCAGTGCGGCGACATGAAAAATCCTCGTTCCAAATCCGGCGCATTCCTCATGCTTAACCCGTCGAATTCGATGGAACTGGTTCTAAACCCCTCGAATTCGAGGGGTTTAAACTTCGAAAACGCAGATAAACGCATGAAATCCGGCTTGATATCATTCTGTAAGCATATATATTGACATTAAGACGGAGCTCATAGATATTCCCGGTCTTTCTGCGGGCAATGACGCACGGTGGAAAGTAAAGGCGCTGAAAATCAACGGAATGTACAGCTTGGCCGTCGATGCGCTGGATCGGTGGAGAAGCGATCCGCTGATGCGAGATGAATACGAACAAATCATGGACGCCATTCAGATTGCAGCCCAGGTGGAGCGGGTACGGGATGAAAACAGGGTCAAAGTCAGCGACAATCCCAAGCACGGAGAGGTCTACGAATTTCGTGCATACAACTATGAAAGACGGCGGGCAGGCAAAGCACGGCTGATGTTTTTTATGATGATTCGGAAGAGGCACTGATTATCTGCACCAACAGCTATGAAAAAGACAAGGGTGGCTCCTTTGCTCAGGACAAAATGTTTGAGATGTGTGATCGCTACAGGAAGGAATACGAAAGGAACAAGCGATGAAAAAGGACGATCTGGATCTCGAAATGGAGGAGCAGCTGAAAAACGCCCGGCCGCTTTCGGAGATTGACCTCGAAGGTCTGGCGGAAGCCAACCGGGTTCTCAGCCGCGATCCGCGTCATGTTGCCGCTGTAATGAAGGGAGTATTTGTAAATGACATCCTTGCCGCCATGGAAAAACAGGGCCTCAACAAAAACCAATTGGCGTTGAAATGGGGGAAAACCCGGCAGTATCTCAACAGCGTGCTCGACCGGGAAAATCCGGGAAACTTCACCATTGATACGATTGTCAGCCTCAGTATGGCCGTGGGTCTGCGCCCGCAGCGCATCACACTTGAGCCGATGGACACGGAAGCCGGCACGGCCTCTTCACACTCCATGCTGAAAGTCGCCGAAGCGCCCGGTGAGCCGTACCGCACCAAGCCGGCAAAAGCCGCCAAAAAAGCCAAAGGGCGCAAAACAAAATGACCCCGCCCGCCGCAAAAACGTCCCGCCCCGCCCCGGTTTCCAAACATTGGAGAAAACAACAGACCTTCGCCGAGGATTTGAAGGCATAGGCAACAAACCGCGTTTGCGCGCTATGTCGAGGCCAGCTTGTGCGCCTGGCGGGTGGTTTCGGGCAGGCGGTATTTCGTGGTGCAATGCAGGACGAGCTGGCGGGCGGTGTCGATGGATACGCGGTGGCCGGGCGAAATGTAGAGGGGCTTGGCGTTGGTGCGCGTGCGCAGCACCGCGCCGATCGTCTCGCCCTTGTCCATCAGCGGAACAAAGCTCCCTTTTCCCGGCGGCAGCTCGCCGTGCGTGCCGGTCAACCGCGATTTCGCCACGCCGACTGACGGAATATCGACGAGCAGCCCCAGATGCGCGGCGATGCCGAACCGC
>JBGSLE010000011.1:0-2513 GCA_041740875.1 Pontiella sp.
GCGCGGAGGCGGTCGCGGTGAAGGCGGGCGTGTTGGAGACGATCGATAGGCCGGCCTGCTGGGCGGCCTGTTCGAAGGGGGTTCCGTTGACCAGCGAGCCCACGAAGGTGTCGGCCGCGACCGTGGCCTGGCGGCGGGCGAGTTCGCCGGAGACCATCTCGGAGATCGAACCCTTGACCTCTTCGAGCGGCTGGTATTCGGGGGCCGCGCCCGGGGCGGCGCCTTCGGCGGCCGGCTTGAGGTAGCGCTGCTTGTTGCCTTCGTAGACCTGGGCCACCATTTCGTCGGTCACGGAGACGCCGTTGGTGTAGTTGGCGACCGGAAACTGGACGTAGTGGACAATGGCGCGCTCGGGCAGGGCGAACTGCGCGAGGTTGCGGTCGTAGTAGGCCTTGGCGTCCTCCTCGGTGATGGCCGGAACTTGCGCCAGGCTGCGCGGCAGCGCGGCATACTGGACGGTCAGCTTGTCGTTGTAGAGGTGGAAGGCCTTGCGGACCTCCTCGTCGGTCACGAGCGCGCCCTGCGCGGCCATGCCGGAGGCCTTTTCGATCAGCACGTTTTCGGCGACCATGTTCTCGAAATCCTTGGGGCCCATGCGCAGGCGCGGCAGGAAGCCGGAAACGAAGGCGTTGTAGGCGTTCTTGTCGAACTGCCCGGTCTGCTGGTTGCGGAAGACGGGCTGGCCCTGGATCATGTCGACGATCTGCTCGTTCGTGACCGTCAGACCCATCTGCCGGGCCTTCTTAAGGGTGGCGAGGCGCTGCCAGGCCGCGCGGCGGATGATCCCTTCGACCTCTTCGTTGAGGTTGATCTCACGGCCCGTCATCATGGAATACATCACATAGACGTTTTGGTAGGCCTGGCCGAACTCATCTCGGGAAATCTCCTCGCCGAACAGCCGCCCGGCGACTTCGGACTGCTGCTGGGCGCGGTAGGCCCTATTGTTGGTCTTGTTTCCGGTGTAGACGCCGACGAACGCGATGCTGATGAAGATCGCGAAAACCAACCAGACGGTCTTGTTGTGGATAATCTTATTAAACTTTGAAATCATCATGGCCATGGGTTTATTCCTCTCTCCTTCCAAAAAATGTGAAGAAATAACCTGCGAACCGTAGCGATTGCACCTTGCCCGGTCAATCGGGAAGTCGGCCTTTCGCGCCCGGCGTCGGAGAGTTGGAGTGATTCTTGCTTTGGAGTGTCCGCCAGACGGGGCGGCCACCGTCCCTATTTCCGTTCCGCCCGCGTTTTGGTGGCGGCGAAGGGAACGGGGACGGAGGCGGCGTTTAAAACGAATAACACTTGTGAAAGCGCGCGGGGTTTGGTTTGGTAGCGCCCCTTTTTTAAGGGACCGCGCCCGATCCAGGGGCGGAAATTTGCAAACAACGTTCAGATAGGGGTTTATGGGGGCAAGGGGTAATTTTTACCGGGATTTCCCGGGTGCCAAGATTGTGCGGTTGTTTCCGCGCCCGGCTCCGCGCCTTCCCGGAAAGAAGTCCGGGGAGCGCGTGGTCTTGCTGCAGGGACCGGTCGGAACGTTTTTCCGCCAGTTGCAGGCGCAACTCGACGCGCAAGGACACGATGCCTGGCGCATCTGCTTCCATGCCGGCGACCGCTTTTTCGCCCGCAACTCCAAGTGCATCAACTTCCTTGGCGACCTCGCCGAATGGCAGCGCTGGTTTTCCGATTTTGTCTTCGTGGGCCAGGTGGACCGGATCATCCTGTTTGGGGCCGAACGGCCGGCCCACCGCATCGCCCGCGCCATCGCGGCGGAAGCGGGGATTCCGGTGGTCGCCCTGGAAGAGGGCTATGTCCGCCCCGGCTACATCACGGCGGAGGCGGGCGGCAACAACGCCGGTTCGCCGCTGGCGGGGCAGCTGCCCCCACCCGCGTTTGTTCCCGTTGAAAACCAAGGCAAGGGAGAGGAGTTCCGCCGCGGCGCGATGCGGCACGTGAACGACGCCCTCTACTACGCGCTGCGCAACCTGCTCACCTTCGGCAAGCCGCGCCAACTCTTCCACCGCGAACTCTCGCTGCTCCCCGAGGGCTTCTTCTGGTGCCGCAACCTATGGCGTTTGGCCACCGGCCAGGCGCGCAACTTTGCCACCATCCAGCACTTGCTCGAACACCGCGACAAGGCCTATTTCCTCGTTCCGTTGCAGGTGGACGCCGACAGCCAGCTCAAGGAGTCCGCGCTGGGATGGACCCAGCTCGGCCTCATTTCGGCCACGCTCAAGTCGTTCGCCACGAACGCCCCCGCCGACCGCAGCCTGGTCTTCAAGATCCACCCCCTGGACCGGGGGCACAGCAACCACGCGGTGTTCATCGCCGAAACCGCCAAGGCCTACGGGCTGGAACACCGCGTCTTCGTGGTAGACACCGGCTCGCTCGGCCTGCTGACCCGGCACTGCGCCGGCATGATCACCATCAACAGCACCTCGGGGCTTTCGGCCATCTACCACGGCGTCCCGCTGCTGGTGGTGGGCCAGGCGCTCTACGCCCACCCCGCCCTAGCC
>JBGSLE010000012.1:0-1558 GCA_041740875.1 Pontiella sp.
GGCCTCGGCACCGGAACCCTCGCCTCGTACGGCCGCGCGGGCGACCAGTTCCGCTTCTACGACATCAACCCGCAGGTCGTCGCCCTCGCCAACGACCCCGCCTGCTTCACCTATCTGCGCGACTCCGCCGCCACCATCGAAACCATCCTCGGCGACGCGCGCCTCCAGCTCGAACGCGAACTCGCCCAATCCGGCCCCAACCGCTTCGACCTGCTCGTCCTCGACGCCTTCAGCGGCGACTCCGTCCCCGCCCACCTCCTCACCAAGGAGGCCTTCGCGCTCTACCTTCGCCACCTCGCGCCCGACGGGCTCATCGCCGTCCACATCAGCAACCGCTACCTCAGCTTTATGCCGCTCATGCGCGCCGTGATGGACGAATTCGCCCTCCACGGCGTCCTGATCTACAACGACGAGGATACCGACATGCTCGCCAACTCCACCGAATGGGCCATCCTCAGCCCCGCCCTCGCCAACCTTTCCGAAGAGCTGCTCGAAAACGACACCGCCCACGAATACCCCGGCTCCATCCGCATCTGGACCGACGACTACAGCAACCTCTTTTCCCTCTTCGAGTAAAAGTGCGCCGTCCAGGCACCGGCCGCCGGAAAAGCGGGGTGCCGCTTAAAGATTCAAACCTGTTGAATGTTTATATTGACGCATGCCGGTTTTAAACTGTATATCCGCGTGCATCTTTAAAACCGAAGGAGACACCCATGAAAGACGATGCAATCCGGCCGGATGTGGCCGTTGGCGACCTGGTGGTTCGCCATCCGCAACTCAGGTCCTGCTTGGAAGAGCTGGGAATCGACTATTGCTGCGGCGGCAAGGTGCCGCTGGGCGAGGCCGTGGCGGAAATTGGGCTGGAGTGGACATACGTCGCCAACGAGCTGGCGGATGCGCTCGCCGCGAAGCAACCGGCGGAGGCCGGCACCGACTGGAGCACGGCCTCCCTGCGCCTGCTGGTCGACCATATCCTCGATACGCATCATGCCTTCATGAAGGAGCAGCTGCCGCGACTGGACGGCTTGCTGGCCAAGGTGCGGGCGGCGCATGGCGACCGGCACGCCGAGATGCTGGATCGCCTGCGGCAGGCATACGGCGCGCTCAGATCCGAACTCGAACTGCATTTGATGAAGGAAGAGCAGATTCTCTTCCCGGCCATCAAGGGGATCGATGCCTTCCTGGCGGGAGAAGCCGGACGACCGGCGATCCATTGCGGCAGCATCGCCAACCCGATCCGGCAGATGGAGCAGGAGCATGCCGACGCCGGCGGCGAGCTGGCCAAGATGCGCCGGTTGACCGAAGGTTTTCAGCTGCCCGCCGATGCCTGCCCGACCTTTGTGGCGTTGTACGACGGATTGCAAGCCATGGAGGCCGATCTCCACGAGCATATCCACCTTGAAAACAACATCCTCTTCCCGCGCGGCATCCAGCGGGAAACCGAGATGGCGAACCGGTAGGATGGATGCGAGGCCCACAAACCCGCCGGCGCGGACGCCTTGGTGCGCGCCGGAGGTGGTCGCGCGTTTCGCCACGTCGCCGCCCAACGCCGAATTGA
>JBGSLE010000013.1:0-4109 GCA_041740875.1 Pontiella sp.
CGCCGACGGCCTTGCCGTGGGATTCCCCGAAGGTGGACACCTTGAAAAGCGTTCCGATCGTACTCGACATGGCTATTCCTTGATTTTGGATTTCCGGCAACGCGTGGGGGCCCGTACGTTCCCTGTGGTTAAAGCGCAGGGTTATACCACCAACCTGCCGGGGATTGGACGAAAAACGTGAGGAATCTTGCCTGTGGCGGCACGGCCGGACGCAGGCAAGCGCGTGGCCATTTTGGGTTGCAATCCAAGGGTCTTTATGGAAAATCCGCCGCTCCACGCCAAACCGGGAAACGGAATCTATGGACACAGGCAAACGCCAGCATTTGCAGGACATCTACGCCAGCGACCGCACGCACCGCGACGACTATACGCCGCAGGTTTCGACGGAGATCATCGAGGAGCGCAAACGCGAAATCCGCCGCCACCAGTTCACCAGCTTCGTGCTGGGAGCCACGATCCTCGTGCTGGCCATCTCGCTCGTCTACGTAGTCGTCCGCGAATACATCGACATCCTCACCCAGGCCAGCTCGCCGACGCCGATCACCCAGGAGTACATCCCGCGCTACTCGCTCCCCACCGAATCGCAATGGGTTCTCGACTTCTCGCGCAGCTATGGCGACCCGACGTGGGACGGCGAAGGCGTGCGTCCATTCAACACCGCCTGGTTGAAGAAAGCCTCGTTCAACGTTATTTTGGCGGAGCAGGCCACCGGGGTCGGCGAGTTCGCGGAGGCGGCGAAATACTACGAGCAGGCGCTTGAAATCATGCCCACCCTCGAAGGCGTCAAAATCCCGCTCGGCATGGCCTATTTCAAGCTCGGCCAGTTTCCCAAGGCCCTGGAGCTGCTCGAAGGCGCCCCGGAATCCGACCTGACCTTCGACGTGCTCAACAACCTCGGCGCGGCCTGCATCGATGCGAAGGCCTACGACCGGGGCGAAAAATACCTCAAGCGATCACTGGAGCTGAAGCCGGCCTATGCCGAGGCGCTCAAGAACCTCGCCAGCCTCTACAAGGCCCAAGACCGCACCGCAGAGGCCACCGCCGCCTACGAGCAATACCTCGACCAACGCCCGGCCGACATCGACACGCGTTACAACTTTGCACTCTACCTGACCAAGATCGGCACCTGGGAGCTGGCCGGCGAACAATTGCGCATTCTCTCCGAAGAGATCACCAAGGACGCCACGCTCTACTTCCTGCTTGCGCGGGTCGAAACCAAGCTGGGCAATGCACAGGCCGCCGTGGAGGCCCTGCGCCGGGGCGTCCAGTTGACCGATCCCAAGCTCGCGCTGGCCTGGATGGGTGAAGAGGAGTTTGAGCAACTGCGCAACGACGAGGATTTCCAAGCCCTGGTCAAATACGCCGAGAAACCCCGCTAGGCCAGCCAGCCGAACAGCAGGTGGTTGAGCGCCAGCGCGATCAGCGCGGCCAGGACATCGTCCACCACGATCCCGAATCCGCCGTGGATCTCTTGCAATTGCCGGATGGGCGGCGGTTTGGTGATGTCGAAAATACGGTGGAACACAAACCCGCTGAGCAGCGCCCAGGGCGAGGTCATGCCGATGACCGTGATCGGCAGCGTCAGGTATTCATCGGCGACCACGCACCCCGGATCCTTGCCGCCAATCAGCTTTTCCGCCACGCCACATATGGGGATGGCGAGCAGCGACAAGCCGGCGCAAACGGCCGCCTGCATTCCCACGCTGGAAATCTGCATGAGCCCCCAGGCCAGCGGCAAGCCCAGCAGCGTCCCCACGGTGCCGGGCATTACCGGGCTCAACCCGGTTCCAAACCCAACGGCAATCCACTTGACCATTTTTTTCATCGGCAACTCCGTTACGTTCCTTAGCGGGCATGCATCCGATCCGCAAGCATGGAGAGCAGGCCAATCGTCGCCGTGTCCGTGCGCAGGATCCGCTCGCCCATGCCAAAAAGTCCAAACCCGCGCGTCCGGAGCATATCGAGTTCGTACGTCGTCCAGCCGCCCTCGGGGCCGATCGCCAAAACCGCCCGGTCCGTTTTGCGCCCGGGCTGGAACACATCGTCCAGCCTCCCGGCGCCGGCAGGATCGGCCAATAGTTTTTGATGGGATGCAAACAAGCCATCCAGCTCGTCTTCGACAAACGGCTTGAAGAGCGGGCGCACCAGCACCTCCGGCAAATGCGTGCACCGGGCCTGCTGCAAGCCCTCGAAAAGGAGTTCGTTGAAAAAGCCGGGCTCGACGACGTGGCTGTCGAAATAGCAGCGCTCCACTTTTTCGGCGCGCAGCAACACAATGCGTCCGATGCCGAGCTCCGCCAGCTGCGCCCAGAGCCGCTTCATCACCTTCGGCCGCGGCAACGCGAGAACGAGATCGATCTGTGGCCGTTCCGGCGGCGCGGTCTCGAACGTGCATTCCAACACCACCGCCGAACCCTCGACGCGTTCGATGCGCCCCTCGCCCAGCGGCCCGTTCAGGCGGCCGATCCGCAGTTTCTTGCCGGGCGTCGCCTTGAGCACGTGGATGATGTGCCGCGCCCGCCCGTCGGCCAGCACCACCCGGTTGGCGGCATCGATTTCCGAGGGGTGGATGAGGATCAGGTTCATGGACGGACCAAGCGGCCCAGCGCCTCCGGCATGTCGCCATCGGACGCGAACCGCTCCAGGTTGCGGCCACAGACGGTGGAAAAGTGGCTGAGCAACGAATCGCGCACCTGCTCCATGGAAGGGCACGCGGGGCCGAGAATCGTCCGGAGCGTGGCGACCGGCTCGCCGACCAGTCCGCAGGGCACGATCGTCTGGAAGCCGGAGAGGTCGTTCTCGACGTTGAAGCTCATGCCATGGAAAGAGACCCATTTCTTGAGGCGGAAGCCGATCGCGGCGATCTTGCCGGCATCGGTCCAGGCACCGGATTTCCCCTCGCGACGGAAACCCAAGATGCCGTAGTCGGAGAGCGTCCGGATGGCGATCTCCTCGAGGTTTGATAGGTAGCCGTGGGAGTCGGCTTCGTTGCCGCCGAGGTGGAGGATGGGATAGAGCACCCACTGGCCCGGGCCGTGGAAGGTGACGTCGCCGCCGCGCTCCGCGTGGAAGAGTTCGATGCCCAGGGCGCGGTATTCGTCCTCGGTTTTGAGCAGGTAGTTGTCGCGGCCGCGGTTGCCGAGCGTGACGACCGGGGTGTGCTGCAAGACCAGCACGGTGTCGGGGATCGCGCCGTCCTGGCGCGCCTGGAGCAGGCGGCGTTGCATGTCCAGCCCCGCCTGGTAGCGGACCGGATGCTTGAAACTGACGGACCAGGCATTCATCCCATAAACAAAAAAAGGAGGATTCCCATCCTCCTTTCCATCCTGCGGTCGATCCGGAACTAGGCTTCCGGGCAGAGCTCTTCGTAGGATTCGGCATCCATCATGCCGTCCACTTCGGACTCGTTGTTGACGCGCATCTTGAACAGCCAACCCTTGCCAAAAGGATCGAGGTTGATCAGTTCGGGATTGTCTTCCAAGTTGGGGTTCACATCCACCACTTCGCCCGAAAGCGGCGCATAGACATCGGCGGCGGCCTTGACGGATTCCACGACGGCGGCTTCGTCCCCTGCGTTGAATTCGGTTCCGACGTCGGGAAGTTCGACGAAGGTGAGGTCGGAGAGCTGGCTCTGGGCAAAATCGGTAATGCCTACCGTTGCGATATCGCCGTCGAGCGAAACCCATTCATGGGTCTTTGCGTAGAATAGATCTTGTGGAATCGCCATTTTTTATCTCCTGCTGACCAATCTAATAAAAAAACTGGAGGTGCGGATCGGAGTCGAACCGATCTAAGCGGATTTGCAATCCGCGGCCTAACCGCTTGGCTACCGCACCCTTTCTCCCGAAAGAGGCACCCAATGTAATGATGAGCTCCGACCTTTCAAACAAAAAGAGCCAAAAAATACGGACGTTATCGCAAACGTTTCCAAGCTAGTCCTCTACACATCGAGCACCAGGTTGTCGATGAGGCGCGTGGCGCCAATCCGCACGGCCAAAGCCACCAGGGTTTTCCGCTTCAGCGACGAAACGGGAGCCAGCGTGGCATCATCCACGAACTCGATATAGTCGACCGCCGCGCCGGGAACGCCCGCGATCGCCCGCTGCATG
>JBGSLE010000014.1:0-2818 GCA_041740875.1 Pontiella sp.
TGCGGGCTCAGGCGCGGGGATCGGCCTGACTGCCACTTGGGCCGGAGGCTCCGCCCGGGCCGGTACGGGCTCAGGCTCGGGAACCGGAGCGGAAACCTGCGGAGCCTGGGCAACGACCGGGGATTCCACGGAACCTGCCGATGGCTTCGCCGGGCGCGGGTTTTTTACCAAAGCCTGGCGTTTCTGTTCGACATCGCTCCAAATGCGCGCCAATTCCGTCAGGCCCATCGGCCATTGCATGTAGAGTTGGATGTCGTGTGTTTCCGGGTTTTTCCCCTTGCTGATTTCAAGGCCAGTCAGGCGGGCGAGAGGCTGGCTTTGTTCAATCCCATGCAAGAACCGCTTGATGCTCTCGTAGCCGCCATGGGCGGTGATGCGCAGCGAATAGGCCTGCATTTCTATACCCCCCGGCACGCCAGGCTTTGCCGGCACGGCGGTCTGCGGGGTGGCGATCTCTTCGACAGCATCGACTTCCAATGCGGCGCTTCTCGCCCCCGTGTAGATGATCTCGGTCGCCCAGGAGTAGAAGTTCCTTTCGGGCGGAATATTCTCAAACCGCCCCTGCAACATCGCGACGGTCTTTTCGAAATCCTCCGCAACCCGGTCATGCTTCGACAACAGCTTGTTCGCATGTTCGATCTTCTTGGACAGCTCCTCCAGCTCCACCTTGGCTTCCGTAACGGAGGAAAGGCCAAACCGAATACCGAACACAGCCAGCACGACGAAAAGGATTGCGCCAATCCCGCCCAGGAGGAGGTACTGCTTTTGTTCCTTGGTCAGGTCAATATCCATGACATTCATTTCCCGCTCCCCCCCGCGGTTTCGCCTTCGAGCTTGAATTCACGCAGGCCAATGCCGCCAGCCCCTTCCCGCTTTCGCATCGAGGCCAGCTTAACCGACTCGAAGGTGGCGCCGATCTGTTCGCATTTGAGCAGATCCTTGCGGAGGTTGATGACCTCGTCTTCCGCACGGTCGCCTTGCGAGATCCCTTCGATCACCAGCGCGTAGTCCAAATCCATGTCCGCCGCCTGCTTGAACACCTTGGCTTGCGAGTTGCCCCGGATGGAGAGGCGGACGAACTGGACATTCTCAGGAACGCTCGCCTGGATATCCGACAAGAGCTTGACGAAGGATCCCTGCGATTTGTCCCAGCCTTCGAAGAGGTCGAGAATCTTCCGGTTGGATTCCAGTCCCTTGTTCTCTTCCATGTACACGGCGAGTTGGGGTTCTATCGCCTGCCAGGCTTCGCGCCGATCCTTCAGTTCGGACTGGATGGCGGCATGCTGCACGAGCTTGATACCGCTTAGCAGCGAGGCCAGCAGGATGGGTGCGGCAACGACGCCGGCCACGACGAGGCGCCGGCTTACCGCGCCTTGGTACCGCAGTTCGCTTTTCTTGAGTAGGTTGACACGTGGACAGGTCATGCGTCTTCAAAGCCTCCAATTGCGGCACCGATGGCCGCGGCGAATCGCGTGGCTTGCATCTCCAGTTCCGGTGGAACCGTGGAAGCGTCGTACTTTATCCCCTCCAAGGGGCTCCAGGTCGCCATTTCGGCATGGAGCATGTTTCCAACCTCGGCCGTCCAGTTCGCCAGCAGGCTGAGCCCGCCCGAGACATACACCTTGGCGATGCGGCACCCTTGGTGGCGTTCGATGAAATCCTTGGAAATGGAGATCTGCTTGATGAATGGCGCCATGACCGATTGCATCGAGGCGGAAACATTGATCGACCGGTCGGTGAGGATCGTGCCGGCCAGCTCTTCATCGACGCCGAGATCGTTGGCGATCTTCTCCCGCAGGTGGCGGGCGCCCATCGCGAGCTTCCCCACCAGCGCCACTTCGCCCCGGTTGAGGAAAACGAACGAGCTGACGGATTCCCCCGCCTCGAGCAGGCAGACCGCCTCGTTGGCGACCGCGTTGCCCCGCGCATGCAGAAAGGCGGAAACGAAGGCCAGGCCCGCCACTTCGACCGATGCCGGGGCAGGCGGCCCGGAAGGAAACATGTTGAGCAGGAAGTCGATGTCGTCTTGCGGGATGGCGGCGGCCAGCAAACTGGAATCCTGCTTGCCTTTCCCGCGCCGGACAAGCCGTGCGGATACGCGGAAATCGCCGTCGACATTGAGCAGTTCGCGCAACCGCTCGTCTGGCAACGTATCCTCCTCGCCCGCCAGCGGCGCACTGACCATGCGGATGAGCGAAGCGGAACTGCTGTAGGCGAGACACCCGTAGTACGCCGTCAGGCTGCGTGGAAGCTCGAGCTTGCTGGAGGTTGCGCCAAAATCGACGGCCGGCAGCAGGTCGATCCCTCCGAGCACCAGTTCGCCCTTGCCTTTCTTCAGCCGCACCACCTTCGTGGCGGTGGTTGAAAAATCGATCCCGACCAGATCCGCATACTGTCGGGTAGAGCGACTGCCGCTGCTTGTTTTCTTGATCATGAATGGTCCTTCTTCTTGCATCCCCGCATGAACCACGATGGAGGTAGCGGCACATCGAAAGCAGTATTCATACCATTATCAAGCATCAATTTCCCACTTGATAAATATTTTCGAGGAATCAATCATCCCCGCCATTGGAATCCGCTGGCGTTTCCATCCAACGAGGAGCCGTACGTGAACGATCCCCAGCTTGCACAGACCGACGGAGCGACCCGAGAAGCAACATCCACATCGTCCATGCTGGTGACCATGCTGTTGCTTATCGCCGGCTTCATCCTCTGCGGAACCCTGATGCTCCACTACGCCTTGAAGCAACGTGCGGCGGAGGGCGGTGCGGAGGAGGCGCGATCCTTCTCCGGTGCGTTTTTCAGTGCAATCCGCGGT
>JBGSLE010000015.1:0-3074 GCA_041740875.1 Pontiella sp.
GCTTCACCGCCAGCGACCGCATTCCGGATTTCCCGACGGAGGAGAGCCGCCGGATCATCGCGCGGTTCGACGAGATTTCGGCCATCGAGGAGGCTTTCGGGGCGGTTTTCGGTCCGGTTCGTTCGGTCGATGTGACCGACGGGCTGCGCGTGACCTTCGAGAGCAGCGAGGTCCTGCACATGCGGCCCTCCGGCAACGCCCCCGAATTCCGTTGCTACAACGAGGCCGGCAGCGAGGCGCGGGTGCTGGAGATGCAGCGGCAGTCGATGGAGGTTTTGCTGAAGTTGAAGGGATAGCCGCGCGTGCCGCGCATTTCGGATTGCTTAGCCGGACGCACAAGCTACCATCCGGCACGTTTTAACCCACGAGAGAGACCCATGGCCGTACTACCCGATAGACAAACCTTCCTGGAAAAGGCGAAGCAGGGAAACCTCGTGCCGGTTTGGAAGGAGCTT
This sequence comes from Pontiella sp., assembly GCA_041740875.1. Taxonomy (GTDB): domain Bacteria; phylum Verrucomicrobiota; class Kiritimatiellia; order Kiritimatiellales; family Pontiellaceae; genus Pontiella. The sequence goes on from JBGSLE010000015.1 coordinate 456, forward strand.
CTCGCCGACCAGGAGACGCCCGTTTCCGCCTACGAGCGCGTGCGGACCTACCTGCGCCAACGCGACGGGGCGTCGCACACCTACCTGCTGGAAAGCGTCGAGGGCGGCGAAAAGATCGGCCGCTACTCCTTCATCGGCGGCACGCCGCGGACCATCCTGCGCGCCTATGGACGGCGGGTGGAAATCACCACCAACGGCAGTGCGCCGGAGGTGGTCGAAGGCATCGATCCGCTCGAAGCGCTCAAGCGGCACATGGCGCAGTTTTCCCCCGTGGTGGACGATCCTTCGCTGCCGCGTTTCATCGGCGGGGCGGTGGGTTTCCTGGGCTACGATTTGGTGTCGCAGTTCGAGCCGCGCGTGCCGCCCATGCCGAAGGACGAGATCGGCAACCCCGACATGGTCTTCATGGTCACGGACGGGCTGATCGTCTTCGACCGCGTCAACCACAATTTGAAGATCGTGGCCAACGCCCATATCAACGGCGATCCAAACGCGGCCTACGACCGGGCGCTGGCGCAGATCGACGAGCTTTGCGAGGCGTTGCAGACGCCGGTGCCGCGCGTGCTCATCGACACCCACTGCGATGTGGAGCCGCTGGAGCCGAAATCCAACACCTCCAAGGCAGAGTTCCTCTCGATGGTCGAAAAGGCCAAGGAATACATCCGTGCCGGCGACATCATACAGACGGTGCTCTCCCAGCGGTTCGAGGTGGAGAACACCGCTGATTCGCTGGATGTCTACCGCGCGCTGCGTACGATCAACCCCTCGCCCTACATGTTCTGCCTCGATATGGGCGAAAGCGCGATCGTCGGCACCTCGCCGGAGATCCATGTCCGCTGCGAGGACCGGAAGGTGGAGGTGCGACCGATCGCCGGAACCCGCTCGCGCGGCCGGACGCCGGCGGAAGACCAGGCGCTGGAGCTGGACCTGCTGGCCGATCCGAAGGAGCGGGCCGAGCACATCATGCTGGTCGACCTGGGCCGCAACGACATTGGCCGCGTGTGCGATTTCAAGAGCGTCGAAGTGCCGGACCTGATGGTGATCGAACGCTACAGCCACGTCATGCACATCGTTTCCGATGTCACCGGCCACCTTTCGGACGACCACGACGGATACGACGTGATGCGCGTCACCTTCCCGGCCGGCACGGTCAGCGGCGCACCGAAGATCCGCGCGATGGAGATCATCGCCGAACTCGAAAAGAGCAAGCGCGGCCCGTATGCCGGGGTGGTGGGCTATTTCAACTACAACGGCAACCTCGATTCGTGCATCACCATCCGCACCGTGATCCTCGACAAGGACAAGGCCTACGTCCAGGCGGGCGCGGGCATCGTCGCCGACTCCGTGCCGGAAATGGAATACGAGGAAACCCGCAACAAGGCGCGCGGCATGATGAAGGCCCTGGCGCTCGCCAAGCACTACCACGCCGCCCGTGCGGAAAAATAACTCTCGCAAAGACGCCAAGACGCAAAAGATGAGTGAAAACGAGATAGCCAAGGTGGTGGTGGATGCGGCGCTTTATATCCACAAGGAAACGGGGCCAGGATTGCTGGAAAGCGTCTATGAAGTCATTCTGGCGGATGAACTGGAACGGCGGGGATTGTCCGTTGAGCGACAGGTTCAGGTTCCGATAATTTTTAGGAGCCGTGTTTTGCAGGAAGGATTCAGGGCTGACTTGATCATCAACGACAAAGTCATTGTTGAGCTAAAATCGGTTGAGGAGGTCAAGGATGTCCACAAGAAACAGCTGCTGACCTATTTGAAACTTTCGAGGAAGAAGCTTGGCTTGTTGATCAATTTTGGGGATGCGTTGATGAAACGCGGTATTACCCGGGTGGTGAACGGCCTTTAACCATGGCGTCTTTGCGCCTTTGCGAGAGATGAAATGATATTGGTAATAGATAACTACGACTCGTTTACCTACAACCTCGTGCAGTATCTCGGCGAGCTGGGGGCGCAGATGCGCGTGTTCCGCAACGACCAGATCACGGTGGCGCAGGCCGTCGCGCTCAAGCCGGAAAAGGTGCTTGTCAGCCCCGGACCCTGCACACCGAAGGAAGCCGGCGTTTCGTGCGACATCATCCGCGAATTCGGCCCGCGCCTGCCGCTCTTTGGCGTCTGCCTTGGCCACCAGGGCATTGGCGACGTCTATGGCGGGAACGTGGTTCGCGCCGACCGCCTGATGCATGGCAAGACCTCGCCGATCCTCCACGAGGGAAAGAGCGTTTTCAAGGGACTGCCCAGTCCGTTCGACGCCACCCGCTACCACTCGCTCATCATCGAGCGCGCATCCCTGCCGGACTGTCTGGAAATCACGGCCTGGACGGCGGAGGGCGAAATCATGGGCGTCAGGCACAAGACGCATCCCGTGCATGGCGTCCAGTTCCACCCGGAATCGATCCTGACGGTCGAAGGCAAAAAATTGCTTCAGAACTTCCTGGATCTGTAAGCCGCCCCGCCGCGGCGGTGGGTGGTTTGCACCGGATTCAGGTTTCCAGTTTCAGGTTTCCAGTTTCAAATTGAATCCGCCTACGGGTTCAACTGCTTGATGCGAAGGTTGCGGAAGCGGTAGAGCTGTCCTTTTTCGCCGTGGTGCTGGATGGCGATGTAGCCCGAGGC
>JBGSLE010000016.1:0-1504 GCA_041740875.1 Pontiella sp.
GGCCTACCTCGCCGAGATCACCTACATGGATGGACAGGTCGGAGAAATCCTTGGCGTGCTCGCTGAAACCGGCCATGCCGGCGATACGCTGGTGCTCTTCACCTCCGAACAGGGCGCGCAATTCCCCGGCTGCAAGTGGACCAACTGGGATACCGGCCTCCATACGGCGCTGGTCGCCCGCTGGCCCGGCGTGGTGCCCGCCGGGCGGCGCACCGATGCCATTGTCCAGTATGTCGATGTGCTTCCCACGATGCTCGACCTGGCCAGCCAGCCGGCCGCCGCCGGCGTGTTCGATGGTTCCAGCTTCCTGCCGGTGCTCAAGGGCAAGGCCGCGTCGCACCGGGAATTCGCCTACGGCCTGCACAACAACATTCCCGAAGGCCCGGCCTATCCGATCCGCAGCGTCACCGACGGATCCTTCCGCTACATCCGCAACCTCGCCCCCGGAAACCTCTACATTGAAAAGCATGTGATGGGGGCGGGTGACAACATTACGCCCACGGACCGGAAATACTGGTTCAGCTGGGTGGGCGAGGCGTGGAACAACGAACATACCTACACGCTCGTCCAGCGCTACCTGACCCGTCCCGCCGAGGAGCTCTACCACACGGCGGAGGATCCCTTCGAAATGGTCAACTTGGCCGGCCATCCCGAACATGCCGAACGCATGTCCCGCCTCTCCGCCAAGCTCGACCAGTGGATGGCGGCGCAGGGCGACCCCGGCGCGTCGGTCGATACGCACGAGGTGTTCGATGCGGCCAAGAAAGGCAAGGCAACCTACGGGCCGCGACGCTGAGCCGGCAAAGGAGTTCGGAATGCGAAGGTTTCTTGCAACAAGCATCGCGGCGGGGCTGGCGCTGGCCGCCCGGTCCGCCACCGTGACGATCGACCAGTTCCTCGTGCTGGATCCGGCCGACCCGGCCAAGGCGTTGAGCCAGTACAACGGCAACCGGGTCGTCCATGACGGCTTCTATCTCTCCGCCTTGCTGAACGGCGCGTACGGCGGGCAGGTTTCGACCGATAGCCAACGGGCCTGGAGCCTGGGGGTCGGGGTCGATGCGCTGGGCTTTTCGCGGTCGGTCAACAACGACGGAACCACCGCCGAGGCGCTGGAGCTGCATGTTTCGCCCGATGCCGCTAAAGGGGTCTACGGCGGCTTGGGCGCGGTCACCGTGGGTGGCGGAGCCTCGATGGTCGTGATTGCGGGGTTTGCCGGCGATCCGCTTGCGTCGTCGTCCAACGGAACCGTTGCCTATGCGTCGAACGCCGTGACATGGACGCAGTCCACCAGCGGGGGAACGATCGTCTTTGCCAATCCGGCGGCGACGCCCCCCGGGACAACCTTGCGCTTTTCCAATGGCCGGACCACGGGGACGGCCAACCAGTTTGGCCTCGTGGGTTTTTCCTATGTCGCCGCCGCCACGCCGGTTCCCGGCGAGGCGGGCATCCGGGTGCTGGACGCCGCTTCCGCCGAAGTCGCATGGCACGGCGAGCGGGGCGAGGC
>JBGSLE010000017.1:0-4651 GCA_041740875.1 Pontiella sp.
GCGCCGCAACCGCATCTCGGCCTCCTTGATTTCCGGACGAGACTGCAGCGCCAGCAACGTCGAGTCTGCGGCATCGGGCGCGATGGATGGATCGACGTTCGGGGAGGTGACCGCCTCCAGCGCCTGTGTTTGGCGGAGCGGTGTATCGGGCCGCACCAACCGCAGCAAGGTGTAGCGCTGCCTGGCCAGGGCGCTTGTCGCATCGATCAGGTTTTGCTTGCGCAAGGCCAGCTCCGCCTGCGCGGCGGCGGCTTCGTTTTTCGGCCGGTCCCCGACTTCGATGCGCGACTCGATCTCCCCGAGCTGGCTTTGAGCCACCTCCAGGGCGGTTTCAACCACGCGGATCGCCTCGCGCGCCGCCACGTAGCGCCAGTAGGTGATTTCAATGTCGGCCACCACCGCTTCCGCGTAGCCGCGCAACTCGTACCGACTCGCCTCCGTATTGAACTCCGCTTGGCGAATGGACGCCAGGTTCACCGCCGGCCCGAATCCGCGCAGCAACTGCTGGCTCAGGGTCAGGCCCACCCGCGCGGCTTGCTGCTCGGGCGACCGTGTCGATACGGAGCGCTCCGCACTGACCGACGCCGCCAGTTCCGTTCCGGTGGGCAGTCGTTGCCGAACGCCCGCAACGCCTTCCACATCGGTGCCCTCCACCTGGAACTGCGACATGGTCGCACGGGCAATCTCGGTGGAGTTTTCTTCCGTCCTGCTCAATTCGGCGAAGAGCTCGGGGTCGTAGACGCCACGTTCGAGTTGCTCGAACGCACCGGCGATGACCGGCTCGAACTGCTGCGTGCGCAGGCCGCGGTTGTTCCGCAACCCCAGCATGACCGCCTGCTCCAGGGAAAGCTGCAACGGGACGCTATTCGTCTCCGCGGAAACGACCGCGAAGGAACAACCCCACCAGCAAATGATCGCAAACACAGGTTTCTTCACGCCGCCGCCTCTTTCTTCTTTCGTCCATGGGCCAGCGTGTAGACGACCGGAATCAGCACCAATGTAATCACGGTCGACCCCAAAAGCCCGCCAACCACCGCGCGCGCCAGCGGGGCCTGCGCATCGGCGCCTTCGCCCAAGCCCAGCGCCAGCGGGAACAATCCCAGGATCGTGGTCAGCGTGGTCATCAGGATCGGCCGGAACCGCCGGCGGCCCGCTTCGATGACGGCCTCGTCCAGCGAGCGGCCCTCGGCAAGCAGCCGCCCGGCCTGGTCGACCAGCAGGATCGCATTGTTCACCACGATGCCGCCGAGCATGATGCAACCGATGGCCGACTGTAGGTTGAGCGTGGTGTTGGTCAGCCAAAGCGTCAGCAGGACGCCGATCGCCGCCATCGGCGTGGAGAGCATCACCACCAGCGGATCGCGCAGGCTTTCGTACTGGCAGGCGAGCACCATGAAGACCAACAGGAGCGAAAGCAGCAGCGCGACCGTCAATTCGCGCATCGCCTCCTGCTGCTCCTCGAAATTGCCCGCGATCAATAGTTCGTAGTTGCCCGGGCGCGGAATCGCGTCGAGCTTTTCCTTGATCTCGGCGGCGACCGATCCAAGGTCGCGGCCGGACACGTTGGCCTGTACGGTGACCTGCCGCTGCTGGTCCTTGCGCGTGATCTCCAACGGCGCACGGCTGCCGACGGTCGTGACCAGGTTGCGCAACGCCACGGTTTCGCCGCTCCCGGTGCGCAGCGTCAGGTTCAGCACTTCATCGATCGATCGCTTTTCCGCGTCCTTCAGCTGCACCAGAATGCGATAGGAATTGCCCAGGCTGTGGTAGTTGCCCGCACGCGATCCGGCAATGGCGGTTTGGATCACCTCGGTGACATCGCGCGGCGTAAAGCCAAGGTCGGCGATCTTGCGGCGATCCAGCAGAATCTCCTGCTGCGGCGTGCCCTCATCGAAACTCCGGTCGATATCGGTGATGCCGTCGACCGCCGCGATGGCCTCCGCCACCTTGTCGGAGAGCGCCTTCAGCACGTCGAGTTCAAAGCCGCGGATCTCGACCGTGATGCCCTCGGCGCCACCGATGATGCGTTCGAGCAGGAACTGGCCCTGCGGTGCGCGCGTTCGGATTTCCATGCCCGGAATGCGCCCTTCAAGGCGTTCCCGCAGATCGGCGGCAATCTCCACGTTGGAACGCTTGCGCTGCGACGCCTTGACCAGCGATATGCGTATCTCCCCTTCGTTGCCGTTCACCGATGCCACGGTAGAGACCGCTTCCGGCACGGCGGGATAGACAATGGATTCCATCAGCCGCGTCTGCCGGTCGACCAGCTCCAGCCGCGTGCCGACCTCCATCTCCCCGGAAATGCGGACTTCGCCTTCGTCGCTGGGCGGCAGGAACTCGGACCCGATCAACGGCGCGATCAGCAAGCTGCTGCCGAACATCGCCACCGATACGCCGACCACAAGCGTCTTGTGCCGCAATGCGGCGTCCAACACCTTGAGATAATTGGCGTTGAGCCGATCAAACCACGCCTCGGCCATTTGCTTCAATCGCTCGATCCAGCGGGAATCCGTCCGGTCCATGCCCTTGGGTTTCAATAGCTTCGAGGCGAGCATCGGCACCAGGCTGAGCGATAGCAGCAGCGAGCAAACCAAGGCAAAGGCAATGACGTAGGCCAGTTCGCGGAACAGCAATCCGGAGACGCCCTTGACGAACACGATGGGCAGGAAGATCACCAGCGTCGTAATCGTGCTCGCCGTAATGGCCGGCGCCACTTCCCACGCGCCCACCGCGGCGGCGTTTTCCGATTGATCCCCTTCCTCGTCGCGCAAACGGAATATGTTTTCGAGCACCACGATCGAGCTGTCGACCATCATGCCGACGCCCAGCGCCAACCCGCCGAGCGTCATGAGGTTGATGGTCAGCCCGCCGAAATAGACCAGTGCGAAGGTGGCCACGATCGAGATCGGAATCGAAAGCGAAATCACCAGCGTGCTGCGGACGTTTCGCAAAAAGAAGAGCAGGATCAGGATCGCCAGCCCGCCGCCGTAGAGGACGGAACGCGCCACGTTCTGGATCGAGAGTTCGATAAAGTTGCCCTGGTTGATGACCGGGATGATGCGGACCTGCGGAAACTCGCCGTTGAGGATCTCGATCTGCTCCAGGATCCGGCGGGAGACCTCGACGGTGTTGGCGCCGGATTGCTTGCGGATGGCGATGCGGATCCCGCGCTCGCCGTTGACCCGGACCATGCGCGTCAATTTTTCGAAGGTATCGCGCACCTCGGCAATCTCGCCGATGGTCACGGCGGCGCCGCCGCGCATTTCGATCACCGTGTCGCGAATGGCCGCCACGTTCTCGAACTGGGCCGGTGCGCGCAGCGTGACTTCGTAGCGGCCCTCCTCGATCTGGCCGGCAGGCAGGTCGAGGTTGGCGTCGCGCAGCGCATCGAGGACATGGTTGAGCGAGAGACCCAACGCGTTGATCTTGTCGGGATCGATCTCGATGCGGATCTCGCGCGGAAAGCCGCCCCATAAGTCGACCTGCGCCACGCCGGAAATCTGCGTGAAACGGTGCCGGATACGGTCTTCGATCAGCTGGGTCAATTCGATTGGATCGAGCGGGCTGGAAATGCCGATGAGGACCACCGGGAAGGTGTCGATGCTGAATTTGCTGATGCGCGGCCGGACGATGTCGTCGGGCAGTTCGCTGATTTCATCCTCGATGGCGGAACGCAGTTCGATGGCCGCCGCATCGAGGTCGGTGCCCCAGACAAACATGACGTTCACGCGGCTCTGCCCCTCCTCGGAGGTGGAGCTAATCTCCTCGACTCCGGGAACCGTGGCGACGATCTCTTCCATGATCTGCGTGATCAGCCGCTCCATCACTTCAGGGCTGGCGCCTTCGTACTCGGTGCGGACGGAGGCCGTCGGCAGTTCGATGCTCGGCATCAGGTCGATCTGCAGGCGGCTCAGGGAGACGGCGCCGAGTACGATGAGAATGAGGGTGACCATCGTCGTAAAAACGGGTCGCCGTACGCTGAACTGCGCAAGGTTCATGGAGCACCTTCTGCGAAAACGGCGGTTCCGTCGTCGGCCACGACAATGGCCGAGCCGTTTTCGATCAACTGCTGGCCAAGGGTTATGACGCGGCCTTGGAGTCCTTCACCCGATACCTGAACCCGCTTGCCTGCGCGAATGCCGATCGCCACAGGACGCCACTCGGCATGCCCGCCATCCGGCGCCACGATAAAAACACCCTGCACATCGGCGCGCACGACGATCGCTTCCGCCGGGACGACGACCGCTTTCTCCACCCGCCGCACCTCCACATCGGCGCGAATGAACATGCCGGGCTTCAGGCGCAGGTCGCCGTTCGGCGTGGTGATCTCCACGCGCGCCTGCCGCGAATTCTGGTGGAATACCGGCGCGATGCGCTCGATCCGGCCCGTGAAGGTTTCATCGGGATAGGCATCCGTATGCACATCGACCTGCTGCCCGATCTGCAGATTGGCGTAATCTTTTTCCGTGACGTAAAACACCCCCGAGAGGGGATCCAGGTCGACGATTTCCAGCAGCGGGGTGTTGGCGCTGACGGTCTGGCCCTCGTCCACGAAACGCGCGGCCACCACGCGGCTCCCGTCGCTGTCCGCCCAAAGCGCCTCGATCTCGGCATAGCCGAGCCGAATCCGGGCCGACTCCACCGCCGCTTC
>JBGSLE010000018.1:0-7150 GCA_041740875.1 Pontiella sp.
CGCTGGGCCGCGACGGCATGCTGGGCACGAGCAACCGCGCGGTGCTCAACGCCAACTATCTCCAGGAAAAGCTGCGCCCGCTCTTTGGCGAGGAATACCAGGGCCGCTGCATGCATGAGTTCGTCTATTCCGGCGACTCCCTCAAGAAATTCGGCATCCATACCATCGATCTGGCGAAGGGGATGATCGATCGCGGCATCCATCCGCCCACCGTCTATTTCCCGCTCAACGTGCCCGAGGCGATCATGGTCGAGCCGACCGAAACCGAGGATCGCGACACGCTCGACCGCTTCGTCGAGGTGATGGAGGAGTTGGTCGGGTTGGCGAAAACCGACCCGGAAAAGCTCCATGAAGCGCCGGTGACTACCCCGGTCGGACGGCTGGACGCCGTCAAGGCCGCCAAGGATATGCGGCTAAGTTATTCGTGACAAAAGCGATTTCCTTGGTATTGTTTTTGAACGCAAACCGGTCGGGTGGGTCGATTGGTTCGTTAATTGCCTAGTTAAGCAAACACAAGGAGACCTAGAGATGAAGAAGATGATGAGTCTGGTTGCCATCGCGCTGCTGATGGCCGGTTCCGTTGCCATGGCCTGCGATACCTGCGGATGCACGGCCAAGAAGGGCGAAAAGAAGGCCGAATGCGCCACCTGTCCGGCTGCGAAGTCGTGCGACAAGTGTACGGCCACCAAGGCCTGCGACGCCTGCGCCGCCAAGAAGGCCGAAGCCAGCAAGAAGGCCGCAAAGTAGCACGCGCGTTTTTTTGCCGTTTAAAGCCCCTCCGCCAAGCGGGGGGGCTTTTTTGTTGCAGGCGAACCAAATTCACCAAAAGGGGTTTGCGGCGGCAGGAGAGCCCCGGTATGGTTTCCAACATGTTTGGAACAAGGGGGTCGCCATGATGGAAGATAGTGAGTTCAAGGATGTCGGGGCCGGTGGCCTGTCCCGCCCGCCAAAAGCCGAGCGCCAGTGGGCCGCCGGATGCCATCTGATCGGATTGTGCGGGGTCGTGGTTCCGCTTCCCGCCGCCGGATTGATCGGCACGCTGGTGCTGTGGCTCATCAAGCGCGAGGACGGGGCCTTTATCGACAGCCAGGGCAAGGAGGCCGTCAATTTCCAGATCAGCCTGCTCATCTACGCGGTACTGTGCCTGTTTTTGGTGAAGATCGTCATCGGCTTTTTCATGTTGGGCATCTTGGTTCTGTTCGCGTTTGCCAGCGTGGTGATCGCCTCCATCAGGGCCAGCGAGGGCATTCCGTTCCGCTATCCCGCCTGCATCCGGTTCATCCAGTAACCCGGCGGGAAAACAGGATGATTGATCCCGTGAAAATGGCCGATTGGCAGATTGCCGAAGAGGCCGAAAACAGATGCTTCCATCGCCGAAGTGGTGTGGCGGAACGGGATCGCATGGCTCGTAAACCATCGGAGTTAATATGATAAAGACGCTAGGTTGCATTTTCGCCGGGTTATGCCTATCGGCATCCGCGGCACCGGAACCGGCCCAATGGGTGGTGGCCGGATCGACATCCACCCCCCATGCCGTGACGCATTACCGGCTCCACCTGCCGCTCAAGGCCAAGCCGGAACAGTTCATCGTTCGGGTGACTGCCGATGCGGTATACCGGCTCTTCCTCAACGGGGAACCGGTGGCTTCGGGGCCGACCTCCGGCGACCCGGAAAAATGGCGCTACGACCGCATCGATCTGGCCCCGCATATGAAATCTGGCGACAACCTGCTGGCGGCGGTGGTTTGGTATCCGGTCAACTGGGCCGGGCCCCTGTGCATGATGAGGACGGCCCCGGGATTTTTCATGCAGGGAGAGTCCGATCCGGCGGTCAATACCGGGTCGGGCGCCTGGAAAGCCTATGGCAATCCCGCCTACGCGCCCCAAAAAAAGCGGACCGCGCGCGGCTTCACCGCCTTGGGCGATTTCGAGCAGATCGATGGACGGAGCTATCCATGGGGCTGGGAAACCGCCGCCTTTGACGACCGCAACTGGTCGAAACCATCTCCCGCCCCGAGAAGCGGCACCCTGGTGCCTCGGGAAATTCCCACGATGGAACATCGGCAGGAACGTCTGGTCAAGGTGCGGGGATCCGAGGGCGCGTCGGTGCCGGATGCGTTTCTGGCCGGCAAGAACCCCGTCGTGATTCCTCCCCAAACCAAGGCCACCATCCTGCTGGATCGCGGCGAGCTGAGTAACGCCTATCCGGAACTGATCCTTAGCGGCGGCATGGATGCCACCGTGGAGATGGGCTATGCCGAAGCGCTGTTTGGCGAAAAGAACCAAAAGGGCGACCGCAACGCCGTCGAGAATAAAACGTGGGAGGGCTCGTTCGACCGGATCATCGCCGACGGCGGAAGCAACCGCCGCTACCGGCCGCTCTGGTTCCGGACCTACCGCTATATCCAACTGGAGATCCAGACCGCCGAAGCGCCGTTGACGCTGGTCGACCTGTATGGAGAATTTACCGGCTATCCCTTTGAAGAGCGCGCCGCCTTCGATGCGGGCGACGCCGAGCTCAAGCGCATTTGGGACGTGGGGTGGCATACGCTACGGCTCTGCGCCGTCGAAAACTTCTATGACTGCCCCTACTACGAAAGGCTGCAATACGTCGGCGACACCCGGATCGAGGCCCTGGTTTCGGTCTATGTCTCCGGCGACGACCGCCTCATGCGCAAGGCCATCGATCTCTTCAACGATTCGCTGGGAGCCGAGGGACTGACCGCCAGCCGCTATCCGAGCCACCAGCGGCAGATCATCCCGACCTTCTCCAACTGGTGGATCGCGATGATCGACGACTATCGGATGCTCAACGGCGACCAGGAATTCATCCGGTCGATGGTGCCCGCGATGGAGACGGTCCTGAAGCGCTTCGAGCAGTTCACCGACGAGTCCGGTCTCGTCACTTTCAGCAAACAGGGTGAATGGGACTTTGTCGACTGGGTGGCCCATCTAGGCCACGGAAAAGAGAAGAAAGATGGTGGAAAAGAGCCCTCGGGAATTCTCTCGCTCAACCATGTCTATGCGCTGGATCGTGCGGCAAACATCATGGAGTACCTCGGCGATCCCCAAAAAGCCGCGACCTACCGGGCGCGCAGCGAGCGCATCCGCAACGCCGTCTACGCCCGCTGCTGGAACAAGGAGCTGGGCGTTCTCGCCGACGATCCGGCACAAACGCGCTACACCGAACACTCGAATATTCTCGGAATCCTGACCGACGCCATCCCTCCGGCGCAGCAGAAGGCCGTGATGCAAAAGATCCTCGACGGACAGCCCGACATGGCGAAAGCCACGATCTACTTCCGCTTCTACTACAACCGCGCCCTCGTCAAGACCGGCATGGCCGAAAAGTATCTCGACACCCTCGGCCTCTGGCGCGACCAGCTGAAGCTAAACCTCACCACCTGGGCCGAAAAGCCGGAACCCTCCCGCTCCGACTGCCACGCGTGGGGATCGTCGCCCAACTATGAATTCCTCGCGACCGTCGCCGGCATTACCCCCGCCGCCCCCGGCTTTGCGCAGGTGCGGATCGCCCCGGCGCTCGGCACTTTGGAAAAGATCGATGCGCAGATGCCGCACGCGAAGGGCATGATCAAAGTGAAGCTAAACAAGACCGGTGCTGGAATCGCCGGACTCGTCACACTCCCCGCCGACCTAACCGGTACCTTCGAGTGGGGCGGAAAAACCATCACGCTCAAGCCCGGCGAACAGGCCATCGAGATCCGGTAGCGCCGCCGGGATGGGATCCCGGATGGGCCTCTCGCACGATCGCGGTTTCAAGGGCCGTTCCATGGTTTGGGGGTTGCCCATCCGCGGCCTCCTCGTCTACAAAAGGGGTCGGGTTTGGCGTTCCCGGTCGCGGGCGGCATGAAATGGGTACCGGGCTTTTTTTAACGACGGAAAGGAATCACATGGCAGCAAAAATCATCGACGGGAAGCAGATTGCGGCGGACATCCGCGAAGAACTCAAGGCGGAGGTCGACCGGCTGAAGGGACAGGGGATTGTTCCCGGGCTTGGCGTGGTTCTGGTGGGGGCCGATCCGGCGTCGCAGTCCTATGTCTCCGCCAAGGAAAAGGCGTGCGAGGCGATCGGCATCCATTCCGACGACAACCGCTTGCCGGCCGAAACCACCCAGGAAGAGTTGCTGGCGCTGGTAGAGCGGATGAACAAGGATCCCAGGATCAACGGCATCCTGGTCCAGCTACCGCTGCCAAAGCACATCGACGAATCCGCCGTTTTGCTGGCGATCGATCCGGACAAGGACGTCGACGGGTTCCATCCGATGAATGTCGGCAAGATGATGATCGGGGAGGATACCTTCCTGCCCTGCACGCCGCACGGCGTCGTCCAAATGCTGATGCGCAGCGGGGTGGAGACGGCCGGCGCGCATGTCGTGGTGGTCGGGCGCAGCAACATTGTCGGGAAACCCGTCGCCAACATGCTGCTCCAGAAAAAGAAGGGTGCCAACGCCACCGTCACCCTTTGCCATACGCGCACGAAGGATCTCGGTCACCACACCCGCCAGGCCGACATCGTGATTGCCGCCTCCGGCTTTCCCAACACCATCACCGCCGACATGGTCAAGGCGGGCGCGGTGGTCATCGATGTGGGTGTGAACCGCATCGAGGATCCGACCCGCAAGCAGGGCTTCCGGCTGGTCGGGGACGTCGATTTCGAAGCCGTGAAGGAAAAGGCGTCGATGATCACGCCGGTTCCGGGCGGGGTCGGGCCGATGACGATCACGATGCTGCTCTACAACACGGTGCTTTCGGCCAAGCGGGCAAATGGGATTGACTGATCCGCCACGGCGGCGGATAGTTCACGGCACGACAGGTAACCACAAGCAAGGAGGCGCAAATGATCTCGAAGAAAATGGAATCGGCGTTGAACGAACAGGTGAACAAGGAGTTTTATTCGGCCTACATGTACTTGGCGATTTCGGCCTACTGCAACACGGCCGGCCTGCCTGGTTTCGCGCATTGGATGCGCATCCAGTACGAAGAGGAGATCATGCACGTCACGAAGATGTACGACTACATCCTCAACCAGGCGGGCGAGGTCCATCTCAAGGCGGTCGATGAGCCGCCGAAGGAATACGGCACGCCGCTGGAGGTGTTCCAGAAGACGCTCGACCACGAACGCTTCATCACCAAATCCATCCACAAACTGATGGGCATGGCCGTCGCTGAAAAGGATTACGCCACCCAGGCCTTCCTGCAATGGTATGTCACCGAGCAGGTCGAGGAAGAGGCCAACGTCAACGACATCCTTGCTCCGTTGCGCATGGTGGGCAACGACAAGGGCGGCCTCATGATGATCGACCAGCGGTTGGCGCAGCGTCCCATGCCGACACCGCTTCCCATCAAGTAAGGAGTTCCCCCGATGATTGGACTATCTTTCCCGTTTCGCCGCGCCGTGCTGGTCGCTTGCTGTTGCGCATCGCTCGGCTTTGCTTCCCGCAAGGACGAAGTCACGCTCGTGATGGTTCCGCGCGATGAGGAGACCATCAAGGTTGGCTTGGATGTGGCCAGCCGCTATCCGGTGCTGCTCATCAGCTACAAGGTGGGGGCCAACGGGATCATCTCGCTGCACGGCTGGACAGGCAGCCAATGGGTCAATATACCGAAAGCGGATTTCGATTCCGGGAACTTTTTCCGGACGGGCCCAAATTCCGCGCTCTTGGTTGAGCAGGCGGACAAGCCGTTTCCGCAAGGGATCGTTCCTCCGGCGGCCTGGTGCGAAGAGGTTTACAAGATCGCGACCACGGAGACGCGTCCGCTGATCCATCTGGCGGGGCAATACTTCGGCTTCTCCTTCAAGGATTGGGAATGGTTCGCCAAGCGCTACAACCAGGAGCTGGACGCCATCAATCCCGAAGGGCTGAACGTGGCGTGGTACCACAAGCGCCTGGACGACCATCTGCGCCAGCGCAAGAGCGTCGGCGCGGGCGATTTGCAGTATTGGGTCGCGCTCCGCTATCCCGAACCTGCGGTGGTTCTCCCGCCTGCGCTGCCTGTGACCAATGCGCCCGCCGCGCAAGCGGAGCAAACGACGCAGGGCGTCGAACCCGCTGTCGATCCCTTCACGAACGCCGTGCCGGAAGCCGTGGTGCTAGGTGCCGCCGATGCCGAAGCCGCGTCGAAACCCGCCGAACAGCCGAACGATCCGGAGACGTCGGCCCCCACCAATCCCTAGGGGATCGCCCATGACAAGACGGTACACCAGGATACGGGCTTGCGCCCGGGTGGTTTTGGCCTTCGGCATCATCCTCTTGGCGGGATGCGTATCGAAGGAGGTCGAGCCGCCGCACCAGCCGCGGCTCGTTATTTCCCAGGCCAAAGACGGGGTGGTGACGCTGAGTTGGAATTCGGAAGTGGGCTACAAGTACGCCATCGACTACATGGATCCCCAAGACAAGCGCTGGAAACCCCTCCCGGGAAAAGATGCGTTCCGTGGCACCGGGGAAACCATCAGCGTCCGGCAACCCTGCAATCCGCAGTTGCCGACGCCGTGGTTCAACATCCGCTATTCGAAGGATTAGTTCGGACGTTCGGTTTTCTGCGCGACGTCCCGGTAGCCAATGTCCGCCGCATAGATTTCCCGGAAGCAGTGCGCCGCCTTTTCGGTCTGCCCGACGGACTCGTAGGCGAGTCCCAGCTCG
This sequence comes from Pontiella sp., assembly GCA_041740875.1. GTDB lineage: Bacteria > Verrucomicrobiota > Kiritimatiellia > Kiritimatiellales > Pontiellaceae > Pontiella. The sequence goes on from JBGSLE010000018.1 coordinate 6,662, forward strand.
TACAGCACCTCCTTGCGGGTCTCGTCCATGGTCGGCCATTCGGCCAGCGCGGTTTCGAGCTGCCCGATGGCCACATCCCGCTGCCCCTTGGCCATGAACGCCTGCGCCAGGTAGAGCAGCGAGCGGACGCGCCGTTGCGGATTGCGCTGGGCCATCTGGAATTGCTGGATCGCTTCGTTCAGCCGTCCGCCTTCCAGCAGGAGCTTGCCCAAGTCGAATTTTAGCTGGAGGTCGCTAGGGTAGCGCTCCGCTTGCCGTTCGGCGTTCGCGATGCGCATGCCGGCCATTTCGCGCCGCAATTCGGCCGCCTTCGCCCCGTCGTCGGCATCCTCGGCATGGGCCAGGTCAAAGGCCAGCCGGTGCTCCTTAGCGGTTTGGAGCTTGCGCTCGAAGCGGGGATCGGGCGTTTTGCCGTCCGCCAATCCCGCCTCCAGGAGGTCGATGGCTTCGCTGTAGCGCTTGCCCCGCATCAGGGCGTCGGCGAGGTCG
>JBGSLE010000019.1:0-8801 GCA_041740875.1 Pontiella sp.
GCGGCGCGGTCGAGCAGGCGGCGCTGAAGCGGTTCGACGATTTCTACGCGGACTATTCGGCCTCCGCGATCCAGGCCGGCGTGCGCGAGGTCTATGCCGCCGACGCCTGGTTTGGCGACCCCTTCCACATCGTCGAAGGCATCGATGCGATCGAACACTATTTCCTCGTCATGGCCGAGCCGGTCGAATCGTGTACCTTCGCGGTCGATTCGATGCAGCGCAGCGGGAAGGACTATTATGCGCGCTGGACGATGAAGCTCGTCTCCAAGGCGGCCAAGGACAAGCCGATCGAGGCGATCGGAATGTCGCACGTGCGCTTCAACGCCGAGGGCAAGATTGTGTTCCAGCAGGATTATTGGGATACGAGCGCGATGTTCGACCGGCTGCCGGTCGTGGGATTCTGGACAAGGCTGGTGAAGGGCAAGATTGCGAAAGGACTCGAAAAATGAAGACCAAAAGAATGTTGGCCACGGCGTGCGCGGCGCTGGTCGCCGGATGCACCGCCACCACCGAGGAGGTTCCCGTGAAAAACCTGTACGAGATCGAGCTGAAAACCATCTCGGGCGAATTCCAAAAGATGGAGGCGTACAAAGGAAAGGTTTTGCTGATCGCCAACACCGCCAGCAAGTGCGGCTTCACGGGGCAGTACGACGGCCTGCAAAAGCTCTACGAAACCTATGGCGAAAAAGGGCTGGTGGTGCTGGGTTTTCCCTCCAACGACTTCATGGGCCAGGAGCCGGGCAGCAACGAGAAGATCGAATCGTTTTGCAAGCTAACTTACGGCGTCACCTTCCCGATGTTCGAAAAGATCGCCGTCAAAGGCAAGGAGCAGCACCCGCTCTACGCCTACCTGACCTCGGAGCAGACAAACCCGAAATTCGCGGGAAAAATCAGCTGGAACTTCAACAAGTTCCTCGTTTCGCGCGACGGCAAGATCATCGGCCGTTTCGGCAGCCGCACCAGCCCCGGCGACCCAGAGCTCGTGAAGGCGGTCGAATCCGCTTTGGAGGCTAAATAATGAAGACCTACCCCTTCGCCCTGGCCCTGCTCGTCCTGGCCGGTTGCCGCTCCACCTCGAAGCTGGAGGTGGTTTCGGAGTTCGACTCCGGACGCTACCTGGGAACCTGGTACGAAATCGCCCGCTACCCGCACCGCTTCGAAAAGGGACTGTCGGCGGTGTCGGCCGAATATTCGGCCAACGACGACGGCACCATCAAGGTGGTCAACAAAGGCTACTTGGCGGAAAAGAAAGAGTGGAAATCGATCGAAGGCGTCGCCAAGCCGAAGGACGATCCGACACGGGGCTGGCTGAAGGTGAGCTTCTTCAAACCCTTCTACGCCTCCTATAAGATCGTCCACCTCGATCCCGGCTACACCGAGGCGATCATCGCGGGACCGACCTACGGCTACCTTTGGATCCTCGCCCGCGATCCGGTCCTGCCGCCGGAACACCTGTCCGAACTCGTCGCCAAGACCGCCGCCATGGGATACGACACCAACAAGCTCGTCTTCGTCGACCAAACCCTCAACCAACCATGAACACGATCGGCCACGCCACCCTCCTGACCCTGCTTTTCTCTGCCGCGGCGCAGGCCGCGACAGTCGGCGGCATCGACCTTCCCGAGCGACACGGCGATCTCCGGCTCCACGGCGCGGGCCTCCTGCGGAAGGGACTGGTCTTCAAGATCTACGTCGGCGCGCTCTACGTCGCGGGGACAAACCATGTCGCAACCATCCTGGGCAACGTCCCCAAGCGGATCGACATCCACTATTTCCACCACACCCCAAAAAAATACATGGTCCGGGCCGCCAACGCCACGCTGCGCAAAAACCTCCCGCCCGAAAAACTCGACCGCCTAAAGCCCCAAATCGACCAGCTTCACGCCGCCTTCCTTGATGGCGAAAAAGGCGCGGTGGCTTCGCTGGTCCACCGCCCCGGAATAGGGTTGGACTACCATTTCAACGGCGAGCCCGTGGCCACCATTCCGGGCGACGATTTTGCCAACGCCTATTTCACCGTCTGGCTCGGCGATCCGCCCAGCAGCCGGACGGTCAAGGATGCCATGCTGAAAGGAATGCCATGAACCGGGATCCGCAAAAAATCGCCGTGGTGGGATCGGGCGTGGCCGGGCTGGTCGCCGCGCACCTGCTGCAACACCGACACCGGGTGGTGCTGTTCGAACACGACAACCGTCTGGGCGGGCACACCAACACCTTCACGATCCCCGACGGCCCCGACGCGGGCACGCCGATCGACACCGGCTTCATCGTGATGAACGACCGCAACTATCCCCTGCTCACCAACCTCTTCGACCAGCTCGGCGTCGAACTGCGCGATTCCGAAATGTCGTTCGGCTACCACGACCTTCCCTCCGGGCTGCAATACTGCGGCAGCGGGCTCGACGGGCTGTTCGCCCAGCGCAAAAACCTCGTCAGCCCCGCCTTCTTACGCATGGTGCGCGACACGCTGCGTTTTTTCAAAACCGCGCAGCAGGACACGGCCGATCGCCAACTCGACCAGGAATCGCTGGGCGACTACCTCCGGCGCAACGGCTTCGGCCCCGAATTCATCAACCACCACCTGGTGCCGATGGGGTCGGCCATCTGGTCGACGCCGTGCGAAGAGATGATGGCGTTCCCCGCCCGCAGCTTCCTCCAGTTTTTCGAAAACCACGGGCTGCTCACCCTCAACGACCGGCCGCAGTGGCGCACCGTCGTGGGCGGCAGTTCCGACTATATCCGGCGCATGCAAAAAGAGTGGAAGCAGGTCGATGTGCGGCTCGGCGCCCGGATCACCGGCATCCGCCGCGAACTGGATGTGCGCATCTTCCAGGAGGGCGGAAAAGAGGAGCGGTTCGACCACGCCGTCATCGCCACCCACGCCGACCAGGCGCTGCGCCTGTTGCTCGACCCCACCGCCGAGGAAAAACAGTCGCTCGGCTGCTGGCAATACACCCGCAACCGGACGATCCTGCACACCGACGAATCGGTCATGCCTCCGCTCAAAAAAGTGTGGAGTTCGTGGAATTTCCAGCGTATCGCGGGGGAGGAGACCAGCCTGACCTACCACATGAACCGGCTGCAAGGCCTCGCCACGAAGCGGAACTATTTCGTCTCGCTCAACCTGCCGCAGGACCCGGCGGGCATCGTGGCCGAATTCGACTACGAGCACCCGATGTACACCCGCGAAGCGCTGGCGGAGCGCCCGCGGTTGAAACGGCTCAACGGCCGCCGCAACACCTGGTTCGCCGGCAGCTATTTCGGCAACGGCTTCCACGAAGACGCCGTCCGCTCCGCCACCGAAGTGGCCAAAGGGTTCGGCATGGCGCCATGAGAAGCAGGATCTACAGCGGGAAGGTGATGCACCAGCGCCACGCGCCAGTCCGGCACGGCTGGGTATTCCCCTTCTACTTCTATGCCATCGACCTCGACGAACTGCCCGAACTCGACCGCACCGTGCGCGGATTCGGCCACAACCACTGGCGGCCCGTCTGCCTGCGCGACCGCGACTACCTGCGCGGCAACGGGAACCTGCGCCAGCAGCTTTCCGAGTTCGCCGACCTGGCCGGTACCGACCGGATCATCCTCGTCACCGTCGCCCGCTTCATGGCCAGGGTGTTCAACCCCGTCAGCTTCTACTATTGCCTCAAAGCCGACGGCTCGCCCGCCGGGGTCGTCGCGGAGGTGAACAACACCTTCGGCGAACGGCACCTCTACGCCCTGCCCGGCGGCCCATTCCCGCTCTCCTGCCGCCAAGAAAAGCAATTCCACGTTTCGCCCTTCAACAACCGCGAGGGCCACTACGAATTCACCTTTTCCGAACCCGGCGAAAACCTGCGCATCGCCATCCGGCTGGTGCGCGGCGGAGAACCCATCCTGGACGCCGCGATGTGGGGAACCGGCCGGGAACTGACCAGCTCCAACCTCTGGAAAACGGTGCTCGGCCACCCCTTCGCCGCCGCGCTGACCCTGCCGCGCATCCTTTGGCAGGCCGCTTTACTGCACTATAAAAAACGGCTTCCCGTCTTCCATAAACCCGCCCCAGACCATAGCATGACGATCAAGGTGAGCCCATGAACCCGACATTCCTCGAAGAAAAATGCCTCGGCATCGTCGATCGCCAACTGGCGAAGATCGCCACCGGCCACCTGCTGGCGGAACTGCCCAACGGGGCGGAAAAGCACTATGGCGACCCCGCCGCCGCCCCCCGCCGCATCAAGATCAACCGCTACCGCTTCTTCAGCCGGCTGGTGGCGGGCGGAAACATCGGCATGGGCGAAGCCTGGATGGACGAGGATTGGGAGAGCGACGACCTGGTCGGTGTGCTGGAACTCTTGATCAACAACATGGAGTCCCTCAAATCCACCGGCCTCGCATCCGGTCTCGTCCGGCGCCTCCAGCACCTGCTCGGCCACACCCTGAACCGCAACACGGCCACCGGCAGCAAACGCAACATCCACGCCCACTACGACCTTGGAAACGACTTCTACCGGCTCTTCCTCGACCCCGAAACGATGATGTATTCCGCCGCCATCTTCGATGCGCCCGACGATCCGCTGGCCACCGCCCAGCTCCGCAAGATCCACCGGTTGATCGAACTCGCCGCCCTGCGCCCCGAACACCACATCCTCGAAATCGGCTGCGGCTGGGGCGGCTTCGCCATCGAGGCGGCCAAAAAAACCGGCTGCCGCGTCACCGCCATCACCATCTCGGAAGAGCAATTCCGCTTCGCCAAGGAGCGCGTCGCCGCCGAACAGCTCGAAGGGCTGGTGGACATCGTGTTGAGCGACTACCGTGAAATGCAGGGCGCGTTCGACCGCATCGTCTGCGTCGAAATGCTCGAAGCCGTCGGCCACGCCTACTACGGAACCTTCTTCGCCGCCTGCGACCGCCTGCTCAAGCCCGGCGGGCGCGTCGTCCTCCAGGTCATCTGCATTCCCGACCAGCGCTACGACGCCTACCGCCGCAACCCCGACTGGATCCAGAGGCACATCTTCCCCGGCGGCATGCTTCCCTCGCTCACCGAACTCTGCAAGGCCATGACGAAGCACTCGCGCTTCACCGTCGAACACCTCGACAACATCGGCATCCACTATGCCGAAACCCTGCGCCGCTGGCGGCAGGCCTTCGAGAAAAGCCGCGCCCAACTCGTCAAGATCGGGTTCGATGGCTTCTTCCAGCGCAAATGGATCTACTACCTCTGCTACTGCGAAGCCGGCTTCCAGACCCACTTCACCAACGACCTCCACCTCGTCCTCGCCCGCCCCGCCGAAGAGATCGCCTAATCCGCGGCCTAGCCGGGCATGTGCGGCTGGTCCAGCGCACCGGGATGGGTTTTCGAACGATTCGTGGAATGTCCACGTTAGATGGCAAAGCCGCCGGTCACCAAAACGAGGAAGGTGAGCAGGCAAATCCCGCATAGCCCCAGCGAAAACCAGGGCAAAGAGCCGCCTTCGGCCCTGCGGCGGCCCATCTTCGACCACGTCGCGGCGGCGGCGAGCGCAAAGGTGGCCAGCAACACGGCAAGAAAGGCATCCCGGTTTTGTGCGGCATGCGCAACGCGGCTGCCCGCCGGCCCCACCAGCGGGAGGATCATGCACAGGAAGAAAAACGACAGCCCGGAGGCCGCCGCCAGTATGGTTCCGGTCAAGGGTTTGAAGGCCACCGCGCCGACCAACGTTGTCTTTTTATCGTCCATTGCATCCCCTCCAGGGGTTGAAAACATGTGCCGGAGACTATATGGGCGGCTCCGCAGGCTGGGAAGAAAAAACAGCGGCAAGGCGGCGTTAAGCCGCATCGAATGCTTTGACTTTGCGTCCGGCGTTCCAGTAGATTCTCGCAAGTCGTTGACTCTGCACGCCACCAAGCGGACGAGGGGGATATGGAAGTTCAGAAAAAGAAGAAGCGCATCGTCAATTCAAGCGCCGCATTGATCAGCATCGGCATCCATGCCGCGCTCATCCTGGTCCTGGGCGGCATGGTGGCGCTCAAGTTCTACAAGAAGCAGGGGGCCGGGTTCCAGGTCGAGGACCAAAAGCCCAAGCTGGAGCGCCGCAAGCTGCAAATGCCCGTGAAGACCCAGCCGTTCGTCGAGCAGATGACCAAGCCCAAGCTGCAAACCACCTCCCGCATCACCGCCAACGCCCCGCAAATGGTCAACATTCCGGAGCAGAGCGAATATGTGAAGATGGCGCCCATGCCCACCTTCAAGTCCGGCTACACCAACTTTGTCCAGATGGACCGCACCCTCGAGTTCAACTCCAAATACCGCGACGTCTCCTTCGGGATCTCCTCGGTCGATTTCTTCGGCACCCGCGGCAAGGCCGAAAAGGTGGCGGTGGTGGTCGATACCTCCAAGGCCATGCTCTACGACAACCGCGGCGGGGCCGGCTCCTACCTGATGGTCCACGAGGATTTGAAGGCGGTCATCGGCGGCATGCGCTCGGCCACGCTGTTCAACGTCGTGCTCTTCGATGGCGACAAGGTTTCGCTCTTCAACCCCGCGCTGGTCCCGGCCACGCCGACCGCCAAAACCAACGTGCTGGAGTGGATCGGCGGCATCAATACCAACCTCGCCCGCGTCGGCCTGGCCGACGACCTGCCGCAGTTCGCCCCGCGCCGTCAATACGACATCCCCATGGCGCAAAGCGACATCTCCGGCTGGCTGAAGGGCTTCCAGGCGGCGGTCGAACTCAAGCCCGAGATCATTTTCGTGCTCAGCTCCGACTGGGGCAGCGTCACCTCCATGGAGAAAAACATCTCCTACTTCCTCAAGCAGTAGGTCTTCGCCGAATACCAGAAGAAGCGCGCCGAATACTTCCTGCAGGACGAGGACAACAAGGAGGTGATGGATTCCTATTTCGCCGAATTCGACCAAATGCGCGCCGTGGCCCTGAAAATGATCGAGCTGGAAAACCAGGCCCGCATCGAGCAAGGCATGCAGCCGAAAGTCGTGCGCGACTGGGATGAAATCCTTGTCGACAACGAAGTCGAGCTGCCCGAGCTGCCCCTGGCCGAGCAGCAGGCCGCCATCGGCATCCGGCCGACCGAAACCCGCTACACGCTCGATGAAGTGCTCGAATCCATCTTCAAGATCGTGATGGACAACTACCGCAACCTCGGCTTCCCCCAGGTCAACTTCGTTATGCTGCAGGCCAAGGACTATTCCCCGAACACCGCCGAAGGCGCCGCGGGCATGACCTCCGACGCCAAGTTCAAGATGCTTTCCCAAATGGTCGGCGGCCGCTTCCGCCCGCTGCCCGGCATGCCCAAGGTCGACAACGTGCTAGACCAAGACATGGCCGACGTCGTCGGCCTCATTGGCACCGACGATCCGGAGGAACTCTAGAATGAAGCGATCCATCCTGCCGATTGCGCTCCTGCTGGCGGCCACCGCCATGGGGCAGAACGCCCCGCCGCGCACCTTTTCCAACGCCGAGGGCAAAACCCTGGAGGATCGCATCACCCGCTACGACTACGAAGAGCGGATGGTCACCCTCGAAAAGGCGGGCAAGGTGCCCCTGGCCACCTTCAGCGAAGCCGACCAGCGCTACATCCTCCAATGGAACCAGGCCGAGGGCTTCAAATCGACCATGCGCTTCAAGACCGAATTGAAGAAGGACAACTGGGCCCGCATGAAGCACGAGCAGACCACCACCCCCTTCCTCATGGACGCCGTCCAGCTGCCCGGAAAAACGACGCCGACGCACCGGGTCGAACCCGACGAAAACTTCGAGGAATACAACGCCATCTACCTTGAAGCGGAAGGCTACGAGATCGTGCTGCGCAACCAGAATTTCTTCCCGATCGACAACCTCGTGGTCGAAAGCAAAATCTTCTACGAACAGGAATACTACCGCATCCCCGACGACCTCTTCACCAGCCTGGAAAAGGATTACGACGAGGTCGCCTCCACCAACAAGGTGCGCTTCCTCTCCGAAACCATCCCGGTCATCGTCCCCCGCGAGGATGTCGTGCTCCACTCCGAATGCGCCGTGATCATCGACCACCAGGTCAACCGTAACGCCCTCACCACCACCTCGGAGGAGTCGGCCGAAGGCGATGAGGGCGACGAAGGCAACGAGGAGATGACCGAAACCGTCGATGGGTTCGGCGAATGGGACGACCACGGCCGCCGCCGCACCGGCAAGGTCATCGGTTGCTGGGTGCGCATCGGCGTCAAAGGCCCCGACGGCGAAATGGTCTGGCGCGAAATGACCGATCCCTCCTCCCTGCCCGGCAAGGTTTCCTGGGAGCCTGCGGCCGCCGCCGCACCGTAGCCCTCGGCGCTTTCGTGCTTGGCCCGACCGGCCGCCCGTTCACCCCGGAGACCATCGGCATGGCGGTGGCGATGCGCGATCTCAACCAGCATCTGCGCGAGACCGGGGCCAGCAAGGGCTACAATGCCGGCTTCGCGCCGAAAGACCGGTCGCGCTTCCTGAGCGCTCTGGACGAGGCCGTGCGGCGAGCCATCAAGGCTTCCTCATGATTGCGCGTCGTCGCTGTTTCCGGAGGTCGAGGATCGACCTTCAGAGTCGTCATTCGAGCGTAAGGCTGGACGCGTGCAACTTTTGCTGATCAGCCTTTGGCTGCACTTCCCGCATTCGACGGTGAACGAGCGAATGGTCGCCGCCGCCGTCTCCCTCGCCGTTTCGTTACAAGCATGAGCCGCGGCTACGTCTCCTTCGGTGGTCTCTGAAATTAAAACATTGAAGATTCAATCGCTTGCGCCGTCTTTTTCCGAAGGCGGTTGTCTTGGCGGTCGTGCCGGGCCATCATCGGCAGGCTTTGTCGTCATCCCG
>JBGSLE010000020.1:0-4234 GCA_041740875.1 Pontiella sp.
GTCGGCGCCGACGGGGGCGGAGACGCTGGCACGGCCCGAGGCGGTATAGATGCGGCCGTCGAAGACCAGCGGGTTGTTCGGGGTGGCCGGCCCGCCGAAGCTGAACGGCGGCGATGGGGTCCAGGTGGTGCCGTTGTCGGACGATCGCATGATCCGCGCCTTGCCCTCCTCCGGGATCAGGTTTTCCGCCCCGAAGAGGTAGAGTTCCCCGCCATATACGAAGAAGCTACCGCGATACATGCCATTCAGCGTACCCAGCGAAGTCCAGGTTACGCCTTGGTCCGACGACCGGAAAATGAGGGTGAAATCCTGCGACGCAAAATTGCCGGCGATCGTGTGGGCCGCAACGTAGTCGCCGTTCGGCAGCACCGCGATCTCGGGATCGGCGATGAAGTAGCGCGGCACGACGGAAAACAAGGGATCATACTGCAAGGGCTGGTAGGATAGCACGGTTCCGGGCACCCCGCTGAAATCGACGGCCTGCGCCGGTAGGCAGGCGGCCGCGAGCAGCCAGACGGTGCAGGTTGTTTTAGATAAACATTTCGTGGCCATGGGGTGTTCCTCCTACCGTCAGGGGGCTGGAAAGCCTATTAACTTCAATGTCCTGCGGTTGTCGTCAAAGGTGATGCGCAGGTTGTCGAAGGCCGCCTGCACACCTCCCACATTGGCACTTTGCGCCTGAATTCCGAAATACACGTCAGTCCCAATCGCCGGACTGCCCGCGTCCACCTTGTAGATATACTTCCACTGCTTCCATCCGGCGTTGGGTATGGGTTCAGCGATAACACGTTTTTCCACGCCCGCTAGGCCGGTGAAGGCGGAAATCGCATCTCTCACATTCGCATGTCCTGGCAATGTAGCCGAAGCATCAAGGAAGCCGACTCTGACCCGGTTGCCGCCTACATCCGCAAACGGACGGTTCACGTTCCCATCGTGCCCGGCATCGAACGTAATCTCATAAATTCCTTCCTGGATCGTTATTCCGAGATCCTTGTACACGGCCGAACCACTCCAGTTTGCGCCGACCGTATGGTGCATGAAATTCGTGCCGGCCGTCGGCAGAAGTATTCCATTGGCCGAAGCAACAAACTGGGCATTGTTCAATTGTGCCCAGCCATCGTTCCCGTCCAGGACATCGGTTAAATTGGTTCTCGCCGCAATGGCGGCGGCGGCGACGGCAAACAGAGCAATTCCGGCAACTCTTATCTTTCCTATCTTCATGATTCCTTTTTTCATGGCCCACCGTTCCTTCATGCAACTAATGCATGCCCGCTCCCGCTTTCATGGCGACCCTAACGCATGGCAAACGGCCTTATTGATAAATTTTTTATCTATAACTTTCTTTCCGAGGTGTAAAAAAAAGCCGCGCCGCAACCCCAGGGGTCGGCGCGGCCCTTGCGCGTTTGCTCGCCGCCCTCCTACTGCTTTTCGAGCAGCAGCTTAATGAAGTACTTGCTGTTGGCGCTCAGCGGAATCCCGTTGGTCTGCGCCGAGAATTCCGCATCGATCACGCCCGTGCCCAGCACCGTGTAGCCGGCGTTCGTCCATGTGCCGTAGACCAGGTCGGAATTGGTTTGCAGCTCGTAGGTGACGCCGGGATTGGCTCCGGTGCGGTAGGCATAGACATACTTGAAGAAGTTCGTGCCGCCCTGGGTAACCGTCCCGTAGGTCGGAAGCGTGCCTGCAACGGCGCTGTTGGTCGGATTGCCGCCAAAGGCGAACTCCTGCAAGTTGCTGTAGTCGTCCATGTCCGGGTCGGCATTCTCCGTCGCGTCGTCGCCGACCAGGTCGTAGGAGGCGGCCCATTGGCCAAAGGCCGAGGCGTCGCCGCTAACGATCGTGAGGAGGATGGACGAACCACTGACGCTCAGCGTTCCGGTCGCGCCGTATGTCCCGACATCGCCGGTAAGGTCAGCGGGATTGAGGGTTCCGGTGAGGATGCCCGCTGAAAACAGCGTGTAGACTCCGCCGGTTACGCCGTTGACATCGGTAAAGTCGAAGTCGGCAAAGCCAAGCTGGCCAGAACCGATCGTCAGCGTGCTCGAGACGACGATGCTATCGACGTTGTTCGTGGCGAACTCGAATTGAAGCCCGCCTGCATTCGCGGCTGCCACTGCGCTGATGTCGAGGCTGGCGGTAAACGTCAGGGTGCCGCGAGTGCCAATTCCGCCCGGCGCCAGACCGCCCAATACCGCCACATCGCCATCGATGGAGCCCGTGCCACCCAGCGTTCCGTTGGCTCCGACGGTAACCGAGCCGCTGCCCGTGGCCTTCCACTCCAAGACTCCGTTATCCACCGCGATGGATGCGGGCGTCACGGAGTAGGCGCCGGTCTTGGTGAGGCGCTGCGTTCCGGGGCCGGTCTTGACGAGATGGATCGAGTCTGTGCCGCTAAAGTTGCCGATATAGGAATGAGTCTGGCCAGTGGCGACATTGAAGGTCAGCGTCGAGCTGCCCGGCCCGTTGTTCCGGACGTCGCGGGTATTGTTGGAGATGGTGGTCATACCCGCAACCGTCAGGTCGAACCCGTTCATCTCCAGCCGGCAGGTGGTTTGTCCTCCGATGCTCAACAGACTATTGGTGGGTATGGCGTTGTCGATGCCGAGCTGGATGGTGCCGCGGTAGATGGCGGTGGTGCCGGTATAGTCGTGCGTGTTGGAGGTCAATATGAGGGTGTTGCCAAGATTGTTGACGCTTTCACCGATCTGCAGTCCGCCCGTACCGGTGATCTTGCCGCCATACGTCGAGGCGCCTCCGGTCAGCACGATCACTCCGCCGCCATCGAGCGTAATACCTCGATTGGGATGGACCGTGGTGGCACTCAGCCTCAGCGCCGCCTTGTTGCGGAGCACGATGTTGTCCGGATCGAACGCGCCCGGAACCGCGCCGAGGCCGGCGTCGCTGGTAATGCTGACCGTGGTCGCGGAGGCCGAGCCATCGGCAACCACCCCTCCGGTAAACGTGTTGGCTCCAAAAAGGTTGAGCGGGTTCGAATACGCCCCCATATCCTCTGCCTGCACCGTACCCGTGCCACTAACGATACCCGCTAGGGTGTATACCCTTGAATACCGGTTGTCGAACCGGACGATTCCCGCACCCAGTTCCCAGTTGTTGGCGTAGCTTTGGGCTGCATTGCGCTCGTGGAAATATTTGCTGCCGCCAGCCATTTTAACGAGCGAAAACTGCCCGACACTATCCATGTTTCCGCGCAGCTCGCCCGCCTGGAAATCAAGGGTGGCGCCCGCCACGCTCCACGTCGCGCCGTCCGGGTTTACGCCGGTATTCAGCAAACCACCCGCGCCGATCACGGTGAGGGTCTGGCCACTGGCCATGGCCAGCGCCGTGTCGGTGATCTGGTCGCTTATAATGTTAAGCGTGCGGTTGTTCAGGTTCCAGGTCGGGCTGCCGTCCACCGTCAGGGCCGTATTGTCGACGAGCGCCTGGATGGTGATCGGTCCGTTTCCCGCATGGGTGATTCCGCCGACGGTTACGCCGCTGCCAAGGTTGACGAGATAGCCGCTTTCGGTGAACTGGGCGGCGGAACCATTGACCCAGGCGATGTTGTTGACGCCGCCGTCCGCGGTCCAGTTGCCGGTCGCGGTGTCCCACGTTCCCGTTCCGGGCGTTATGGCGTTATCGCCGGGCACGGTGTCCCACGTCAATTGGGCGTTCGCAATGCCAAGGCCAGCGAACAACGCCATGGCCATGCTTAGGTGTAATTGATTCCTCATTGTTCTATCCTCCCGTGTTTTCTTGCCTTCCTGCTCCGCCCTGCCGGAGTACCATCGCGGCAGGGTGCCTTGCACAACCGTTTTGCCTAGGCGACGAAAACCCGCCGCATCGCCACGATGCCGCTGCCGAGCAACAGCACCAAGCCGAACGTGCCGGGTTCGGGGATGACGGACAGGGTGCCGTCCACCAGCAGGTTGCTGGTATCGAAGCTAAGTCCGCCGCCGAGGTCGGTTCCGGAAAAGCTATCGAAGCCTTCCGCAAAACCGCCCCAGTTGGTGAAGACGAGGAAGCTGTCGCCCAGCGTGGCCGTGTAGCCGGTGGTGTCAAACACCAGGGCGCCGCCCGCCGTCAGGGTATCGCCCCCGTCGTTGGCCAGCACGTCGAACTGGCCGGCTCCGGTTCCGGTGATTTCGAGCGTCAGCGTCGCGGTGGATTCCAGCGTCAGGCTGTCGGTGAAGCTCATCGTGCCGGGGCTGGCGCCGGGGCGCAGGTTGCCCGCCAC
>JBGSLE010000021.1:0-3206 GCA_041740875.1 Pontiella sp.
CGCCAGGCTGCCCAGCGCCACGTTGCCCAGCACCATGGCCGAATCGGCCACGTAATACTCCTCCGGCAGCGCCGGAACCTGGTCTTCAAACGCCTGGATCATGCCGCCAGCCTCCGCATTGGATTGGTCGTGCGCAACGAAGCAGGACGCTTCGTCTATGTTCCGGTTCGCCGCTGGAAAGAACGTGCCGTTTCACAACCCGGCCTCCGCGAGGTATTTCATGAAGTTGCGCTTGGGTTTGTGGGTCAGTTTTATTTTGTGGAGCATGGCACCGAATGCATTGGGTTGGTCGCAGCGTCCGGCGAGCGCCTTGGACTTTTGGATATATTTTACGGCCTCGCAGTAGGCAACGTTGTTTTTCTTTTGGGCGGCCTCGTCGGCGAGTTTCATATAGATGGGATAGACGTCGGCGGGGTGGTCGATTTCGCGCCGGGCGCAGAGCTTGAGCCAGAGGCCGGCGGAGCAGCCGCCGGTTTGGGCTTCGTTCCAGGCTTGGTCGGCGTCGCCTTCCCAGAGAAAGATTTCGACAAGCAGGGAGTGGTCGGCGCGGTTCCAGTAATACTGCTTCGTGCTTTTGCGGGCGGCGATGTCGGCGCGGATGGAGGCGAGCGCCTTTTCGCGCCAGACGTCGCGCTGTTCGGTTTTTTCGGCATGGGCGACGAGTTGCTGATAGTTCAGAAAGCTGCGTTGCCCCGCGAAAAGTTCCCACCAGATGGCAAGGGCGTCGTCGCGGCGCTTCGCCTTCCAGTAGAGTTCGGCGCATTTTTCCTGAAGGCGGAGGTCGTCCTTGAAGTGGCGCAATCCCTCCTCGACCCATTCAAGGGCAAGAGCGGGCTGTTTTTCGGCTTCGTAGCGTTCGGCGACTTTCAGAAAGTTCCAGACATTGGAAAGGTCGCGCTGCATGATTTCGAGCTCGCGGGCAAGATCGCCGTCCTCCAGGGCGAATTGAATCATGAGACGGGAAAGCCAGTCGGCGCTGCCGTCGTATCCGGAACCCTCCTTTTGCCCGGGGCTGAGCTTCGGCAGCTTGTTCCACTTGGCCTCGACGAGTTCGCGGTAGCGTTTTTTGCCCGCCTTGCCCAACAGCTCGGCGTAGACGGTGTAGGCATCGTCGAAAATACCCCATTCGCGTTCGGTGGAGGCGGTGAGGAAGAGGTTTTCGGCCAACTCCGCCGGTTCGGGCTTGGCTTTGCGGCAGGCTGCCAGATGAAGTTCGTAGAGTTCATCAAGCGCCATGCCCATTTCGCCTTCATCGTGAATGTTGTTGGCGGCCTCGACCCAGCAGTCGATCGCCTCTTCGACGAGTTCGATAACAGCTTCGGCTTCGTCGTTGGCGAGCATTTCCTTGAGCGCGTCCATAACCGGATCCAGCTTGTTGACATAGCTGGCGACTTCGCGCCAGTCGACGAAATCCTCGATCCAGAAGGCGTTGTGGATGGTCTGCTTGATTTGGTCCATGTTTTGGGCGGGGTCGCCGGCGGCGGCCTTCAGCTGGAGCGCGTTGCGGAAATCGCCGTCGAGCTCGCACTGCGCCTCGATCAGCTTGATCAGTTGCGCGTTGGTTCGCGTTTCGAGCCAGGACTTGAGGGGATCGACGGTCATGGGCGGGCTCCTGCAAGGAATGTGGCCGGGGCGTTTTGCCTCATTGCGGAACATCCGATTGGGCGTGCGGAACGAAGCAGGATGCTTCGTCTACGTTCCCGTCCTGAAAACCGTCTGTCCATGCCGCCCCCCATGAATGACCGAAAACAAAGGCGGCAGTCTAGAGGTTGCCCGGTGCACGGGCAAGCAATTCACAGCGTCCCGAGTTCGAGCGCCTTCTTGCTGAGCTCGACCTGTTCTTGCTGCTCCATCACCAACAGGTTTTCGAACACCTCGCGCACCTTTTCGGACATGCAGCTCTGCGCCATCTCGCGGTAAAACTTGATCAGGCAGGCGTCGAAATGCATGGCGGCGGCGAGCACATCCTCCACGTCCATCTCCGGCTTGATCGCAAAATCGGAGATTTGGGCGATGGCGCCCGCCTCGGATTCATACTTGAAATAGGTGTCGCGCACGTTGCTCGAAACCTGTTCCTCGAACTCGGCCAGGCAATCGGCGAGGTATTGTTCGTGGCGGCTCATGTAGCTAAGCAGCGCCCGCGTCCGCTCCTTGCCGGTCGATTCCTTGAGCTGTTCGTAGAACTCCGACAGCTTGCAGTGGAAATTCCGCGCGTGGCCGAGCACGTCTTTGGTTTGATTGAATGCCATGGCAACCTCCTTCGCTCTGGCCGCATTCTAGGCCGTGGCCACCCCCTGTCAACCAGCCAGCCGCTTGTTTTCCCGGAGCACCGCGAAAAAAACGCGACGTCTGTCCCAAACCCTCCGCGCCCGCCGTTGATTGAGATATGAGGCCACCCGTTTGAGGCTTCATTTGGGCAGCGCGGGGTTCTCCTCCCTCTTTTCCTCGCGCTGCCCCTTTTTTATGCCCTCCCGCCGCCCGTCACCGGGCGGGCTTCTGGTTCCAAGCGGCGATGCATTCGTCGATCACCATTTCGTAGCGGGTGTTGCAAAACTGGCAGTGGATGCCGACCGGCTCGTTGCGCTTGACCAGCGCCATGCGGTCGGGAATCGGGATGCTGCGCAAAACGGCCGCCATCTTTTCCCGGCTGCAGGTGCATTGGAACCGCGGCGCCGGACAGGTTTCCATGTGGAGGCCCTGATACCCCGGCTCGCCGCCCACCAGCACGTTTGCCATTTGTTCGAAGGTGTGCTCCGAGGTGCCGGCCTGGCCGAGCAATACGCGGAATTCCTCTGCCTGCATCCGTTGGCGGAGGCGGTCGAACCGCTCCAAGTTCGTTCCGGGCAGCGCCTGGACCATCCACCCTTGGCAACGTTGCACGGGATGGACGGGATCGGGGTTGAAGCCGATCATGACGCACATGCCGGTTTCAATCTGGTCGGAGACGCAATAGTGGTAGGCCAAATCGTTCACCGCGTCGTGCAATGAAATGGGCGTGGTGCCGGAGCTGGCGATGGTGCCGCCCTTGGAAACCACCACCTGGAGATCGCCCACTTCGCCGTAAAGCGCGTCGTGCGCATCCTCGAATTCGCCTAGTTGGTTCGGCGAAAGGAAGGCGCGTACGGTGCCGTCCTGCCCGGCATCGGCCACGATGGTGCGCAGGCCGCCGCGGTATTTCCAGCAGGCGTTGAGCCGGTGGCCCTCCG
>JBGSLE010000022.1:0-2573 GCA_041740875.1 Pontiella sp.
GACGCCTGCCCAACCGCCCCGACCCCGAAATCGCCGCAGCCCGCCGCGACCGCCTGATGCTCGCCCAGCAGGCGATCGTCAACCGCAAGGCCGCCGCGCTGATTGGAACCAAGGCCGAATTCCTGCTCGAACAGCCCCTCGATGAACGCGGAAAGCTATGGGTCGGCCGCTCCATGCGCACCGCCCCCGAGGTCGATGGCGTCGTTGAAATCGCCACCCGCAGGCCCCGCCGTCGCGGCGAATTCGTGCGCGCGACCTATACCGAACAGGCCGGCTACGACATGGTCGCCGCCGAATAGGGTGGAGTGGCCAAATCGAAACGGCGGCCTTTCACCCGGCGGGTGTGGTGCGCGCCTCCCGCAGGGGGCGCGCCTTGGGGTAGATCAAAAGAGCCATCTTGCAGGACGGAATTCGTTGGATGTTTTTATAAATTTCATTCATGACGAAATGTATGCTAATATAATCAGAAATAGTATAGCAAAAATGAAAGAGAGTATATCTTGTAAAATACAACGATAAATAAATTTTAGAAATCCCTTGATCCAGTTACCGAGCTCTTCTAGGTGTGGGCTTGGTTCCTCTTCTTGTCCTTCCTCCAGAGTTGGCTTAGCTTCTTCCTTAGGATCCCAAGCAGGACGGGCAGGTTGCTTGATCAGGAAAATTATTCCTAATGTGCCACCAACGATGATGGCTGTTAGGACAACTATTTGGATGATTCCCACTTCCATATTATTCATGAATCCAAAGGTTGAGGCGGAGGCGCGCCGATCGTCTGCGAGGCAGGGTTCGGGTTCTGTTCTTTTCGCCAGTTCCACCAGCCCTTGATGTTCAGGGCAACGAATATGCTGCACGCAACCATGGTGGCGACGCTGTGCGCCAGCACGCCGAACACAATCCAAACAAGGTTTGCCAATACGCCGAGGGACCATCCGCTGCGCTGCTTCTTTCCCAGCAGGTAAATGGCAACGGCGTTCAGCACCAGCGCAATCCAATCAATGCCGTAGTATCTAACGATCGTTTCCCACATGATCTCTCTCCCGCCGCGCCTTCTTTACTATTACTATCTGGCCGCTTCTTGTATTTCTGGCAAGTTTTTTACCACTCGCTTTGCTAGAGGGCACAGAGGTTTCGGAGGTTTTTAATCGTGGTTACCCCATTTCCGAATCTGGGTTTATATGGGTAGCCGGTCACGGTTGCTGGTGGCGCCGCGGTTGGTCGCCAGCTTGATGCTCACCACCACGATCCAAATAAATACCGAGAAACACATCAACCACTCCAGCAACGCCGTGAAGATAAAGGGGGGCCGCACGAAGTTGCGCAGATCGATTTCCAGGATCCGTTCCATCCCGATCATGAACGGCATCGCCAGGAACAGGGCGAACAGCACCATGCTGACAAGGCCCGGAACCAGGGTTCCCTTGGCCAGCCCCTTGGCGGGATCGCGCCGGAACTGCCAGAGGAAAAGCCCGACGGTGATGGGCCACGAAATGAAGAAGGCATAGGCCAGGATCAGGTGGGGAACCAGGCGGTTGATGGGATAGAAGCCCAGGAGCCCGCAGGAAATTTCGGAAAACACCCCCATGGCCGCCGCCGCATAACCCAGCCGGCTGCGGAAGCGATATCCCAATCCGGCCATGAACAAGGTGAGCGTGAAACTCCCGATGAAAATCCCGCTATTGTAGACCACGGACAGCTGCGAGGATTTAAAGTATCCCAGCTCGCTCATGAAGCGGTTCAAGAACGAAAAGTCTTCATCCGTTCCGGTCGGGTGCGGAATGGCGGGAACGGTGCAGCAGACCAGCAGGATCAAGGAGCCTAGGAATCCGGCAAGATAGGTGGTTTTGTTGATGTCTATCGCCATTCCGGCCTTTCCATGGTGTGGCGCGTTCCCATCCGGTAGGGCGGAGTGTCCCTACTCCGCCGCAGGCGGCTGGGCGGGCCGCCCTATTTGACGAGCACGGTCAGCCGCCGGACGGAGTAGCCGTCCGCGCTTTTGGAGAAGGTCCAGTCGGGATGGCCTTGCGGGGCGTTGCCGATCCCGACATCGACCGGGCCGCCGTTGCCCCAATGGTTGAAGGCGAAGACGGTCTGCTTATCCTTCCAGTTGTGGACCTGCATGCAGCCGTAGCCGGGGATGGCGGGGTCGCCCGCGTCGCCAAAGTCGAACTGCGCGGTGGCGCCGGGGATTTCCTGCCGGTTGGCCGGGGAATAGTTGCCCGGCCAAAACTCGATGTTCCCGCCGTCGGAAGCGGTGCAGGGAACCACGCCGGGCACATTGCTGCGGACGGTCAGGTTGGCCACCTTCTGCATGAACCTGGCCTGGCTGGATGCGATCGGAACGCCGATCTGCTTGAGCTCTTCGGTGAAGCGGTCCATCGAGGCGAAGACGTGCTGCCGCGTGCCGTCCTTCTTTTCCAGTTCGAGGAAATAGGCGACCTGGCTGAACGGGGCGGCGTCGCTGGCGCTTTTATCCACGGCGTATTTGGGGGCGTCCTTGGCATAGTTCGCATCGGCCGGGAGGTCGAGTTGGTAGACCACCCGGAATCCGGCGGCCTCGGGCACGAGTACGACGG
>JBGSLE010000023.1:0-2572 GCA_041740875.1 Pontiella sp.
CGACGGCGTCAAGGTTGGTGCCAATGCCTTCCTGTCGGTGGAGGACGACTGGATCGCGGAACAGGGCCGTTTCCTGGACCGGCGCGGCGTGCGCGTGGTCGTGGACGGGACCGGCATCACCGAAGCCAGCGCCCTCCTCGCGATCAACAAGCTTGCCCTGCTCAAACGGGCGCCCAAAGACCTAATCATCGCCTCGCCATCCGGCACCATCCAAACCGCCGCCGCCCAGAAGAACGTGCGGCTGGTGGATCCTACGGCGGTGAACCGGGTCTCCGCAAAAAACCAGACCCTCGCCACCCCATCCACCCTGAACGTCCTGGATCGCTACTACACCGGCGAAGACGAGCTGTTTCACGACCTTCGGCACTTTGCCCACGGGGAATCCATTTCAATCCCTAAAGGAAAAACGAGCGCGACCGAATTAAACCGGCATATCGCCACCGGCGGCACCGTCGTGGCGAACGATATCTTCTACGTCGGCCCGTACATCGCTAGCCTGAAGGACCTGCTGGAGCACGACGAAGCCGAATTCACCAAGTTCAAGGGGATCAAGATCGACTCCACCTATCTCCTCTCCAAAACACCGGCTGCACTGGCCGCAGACGCCACCGCCTTGGCGCGCCTGGGCCTGGAGGTGGTCGTCGATCTGCGCCGGGACCAGATGCACTTTGACTTCATTGCGTTCTACCCCCACATCCCCAACTATGCCTCCGGCCTGTTGCTCTACGACAACATCATCGCCAAAATGGAATTGATCGGTGCGCGAAACCTCATCCTGCGCATCGCCGACGTGGGCGGAATGAGAAACAACGCCACCTATATCGAGCAACGGGATGCGACCTGGAACACGTTTGCGACGCGTGCGGCGGCAAAAAACATCAACCTGCACCTTGTTTTCGCGACGGACTTGACGTTCAGCTCGACGGCCAATTTCGCCCGAACCAACGTCTTCGTGTTCCAAACCACAAAAGGAACGCGCTCCCCCTATGCGCTCGTGACGACAACAGGAACCACCGGAACCGGAAGCACGAAAATCTACGATGAAGACCGCGGAGCCTACGCCACCGGATATTTCGCGGCCCCCGAAGCCCCTCCCAAACTATCCTTCAGCGACTGGGCTTCCGATTACGGAATCACCAATGGAACCTCGGATTCCGACAACGACGGTCTCGACAACCTATCGGAATTCGCGACCGGCGGAAACCCGACCAACGCCCTGTCGCAAGGCCATTCCCCACGCCTCGTAACATCCATCTCCGGAATCCTCTACGTCTATCCCCGGCGGAGGGATGTCGCATTGGCCTATTGGCTTCAAACCAGCAGCAACCTCGTTTCCGGAACCTGGTCGGACGGCGGCTATGCCGAACTTCCAACCGTTGGCCATATCGATGATTCCTTCGAAGCCGTCACCAACCTGCTCGACGGTGTGGGCAGCCAATCCTTTGTTCGCCTCAGGGTCCAGGACGGCCAATTTTAGGGCAATTCACCCGCGCCTGAACGATCTCGCATTGGCGAAACATCCACCCTTCGGGGTTGCCATGTGCGTTCCGTTTCATGCGGAAACGTGATGCATGGATGAACGGCTTGCGGGGATTTACCCGCTTTCGAAACGGCCGATTTCATCGTATCTATTCAACACCGACTCCCGTTTTAAATCCTGAAAATATTTTTTGATTTAACGCTTGCTCATAAACCGTTGATCCCCTATCTAGGAGTATGGACTCGGAAAGGTTGCTGGCTGCCTGGCGCAGTAGCCGTCCATGGGGAAAAATAAAAGGAGAACCGGAAATGAAGAAGGCATCGACGATTATCGGCATACTGAGCTTGGGACTCGGCTGTGCGCACTCGGCCACCATTCTGATGGATTACAGCGACGGCGGCCAACATGCATCGCTTCGCGATGGCGATTTCGAGAACGCAACCGGTTTTACGGCAGGCACCCACAATCTTTCCCGATTTGACCAGATGCCCAACTGGACCAACCTGCGCGGCACTCCAACCGCGAACGCAACTGCGGATAGCCTCCCCTCCGGCGTGGGCGGAAACCGGAATGCCTACCTAGAAGGCGGCAAGTCGCTTTACGGCCAGAGCATGGAATACATCATCCAGCCCGGCGATGCGTTCGGAGGCAGCCTGATGTGGCGCACCGCATCCGGCGCAGAGGTTTCCGACCATATCCGAATCACGCTTTTCTATACGGAAGACAATACGCTATCGACCAACAACGCCGTCGATATTTTCACGTTCGAAACGTCCGACGCAGCCGCCCTCAACGCATGGGAAACGGCAACCTTCACATCCGGGGCCGTCAGCAGCCAGGCCGTCGGCAAAACGCTGATGTTCCATCTGGAATCCACGGGCGATATTTCCCCCACGGAGTTCATGCGGGTCGACAACCTGTTCCTCCAGGTCCAAACCGCGTATCCCGTGACCTCCCAACAGACCGATGTGGGACAAGACCCGGAAAACACCTATTCCGGGGCACCCCAATTCAACTGGTCGTTTTTCGGGAACCGCACGCAGGTCATGACAAAATATGTATATAACTACCCCAGCCACCGCCATTCGCTGG
>JBGSLE010000024.1:0-6109 GCA_041740875.1 Pontiella sp.
GGAGCTGTTCCTCCGTGAGCAAGACAAACTCTTCCAGGTTGTCTTCGACATCCAGGTTGTCTTCATCCAGCTCGGGTTGGCGGATGATGCTGTCGAAGAAATAGCCGCCGGTCGGCATGTGGGCGGAAGGGGCGACCGAGGTGTCGCCCTGCGGATAGATGTAGAGCCCCTTTCGGTCCTGCGTCACATTGAACCGTCCGGGTACCAGCGCATCCTGCCCCCACGGCGTCCGCCACTCCTTCCACTCTTCAAGGGGGAAACCGAACATGGTGGAGAGCGGCTCCATGCCGACCACGTCCGCGCCGACCGCATCGAGCAGATCGCCTTCCAACAAGCCGAGCATCTGGTAGGGCTCGTGGATCTTGACCGGACGCTGTTCCAACCCGTAGTAGGCGCGCAACGCCGCCACGCAGCTGCAGTGCATTCCGGTGACGGCCGTTGAGCCGAAATCGACCGGCACCGGGCCACCTTCATGGTTCAAGGCCTTCCGTGTTTTTTCGCGCGATGTCATCTTTTTCCTTTCGCGTGGAAATCAATTGTCCTGTGCCGACATCTGTTCCAGCGTTTTGCCTTTGGTTTCCTTGATCCATTTTTTCACGAAGAAGAACGAGAGCAATGCGCACAGCGTATAGAACCCGTATGCCCCGCCCAGCCCGACCGTGCCGAGCATCAACGGGAACGTAATGGTGATCAAAAAGTTTGCAACCCACATGGCCCCGGCCGCCACGGCCAAGGCGGTGCCGCGGATCCGGTTGCTGAACATTTCCCCGAGCAGCACCCAGACCACCGGCCCCCACGAACAGGAAAAAAAGGCGATATACAGATGTGCCGAAACCAACGCGCCGACCGCAAAAGCCCGGTCCAGCGACAAGGATCCGTCAACCGCCCGGCCGGCCTGGGTAAAAATCGCCGCCAGCACGCCGAGCGAAACGAACATGCCGACCGAACCGGCCAGCAGCAGCGGCTTGCGCCCCAGCCGGTCGATCGTGGCAAAGGCCAAAAACGTGGCGGCGATATTGACCGCGCCGGAGAGCACGTTGATCAGCAGCGCGTTGTTTTCGGAAAAGCCGGCCGCCTGCCAGAGCACCGAGCCATAGTAGAACACCACATTGATGCCGACAAACTGCTGGAACACGCTAAGGCCGATGCCTATCCAGACGACCGGAAGAAGTTTTCCGTTCGCCAGCAAATCGGCCAGGCGCGGTTGGTGCGTCCGTTGCACGGTGCTGCGGATCAGTGCGAGTTCCTCCGCCAAGCCGTCATGCCCCCACACCCGGCCCAACACCTTCGCGGCGCGTTCTTCCCCGCCGCAGGCCACCAGGTAGCGGGGCGATTCGGGAACCAGCAGCAGCAACGCCAGGTAGAGCCCGGCCGGGAAGCATTCGGCCCAGAACATCCATTTCCAGGCGGTATGCCCGCCCAGCCATGCGGCGTTCGCCCCGCCTGCGGCGCGGGCTATCAGATAGTTGCTGAAGAAGGCGGAGAGTATCCCCAGCACGATCGCCATCTGTTGCAGCGATGCCAGCCGTCCGCGGATGGGGGCGGGCGCCACTTCGGAGATATAGGCCGGCGCCAGCACGCTGGCCGCTCCGACGGCCAGTCCGCCGATCAACCGGTAGATGACAAATTCCGGCACGGAGCCTGCGATCCCCGAGCCCCAGGCGCTGACGAGAAAAAGGACGCCGGCGGCCAGCATCATCGGCTTGCGTCCAAGCTTGTCGGCCAGCATGCCGGCATAGAAGGCTCCGGCGGCGCATCCCAGCAGCATGGAGGCCACGGAAAACCCCGATCCAAGCGCACTGGAACCAAACGCCTGCGCCAACGCATGGACGGTTCCGTTGATCACCGCGCTGTCGAAGCCGAACAGGAATCCGCCCAGCGCCGCCACGCAGCTGATGAACAGGATGTAGCCGAAGTCGTACGTTTTCGCCTTTTGCATCGTTCCTCCCGTTAAAAACCCTGATGGTGCGTTTGCCGCCCGACACGGTTGCCTTCGCGCGGTGCAGGCCTCCTGCCATTCACCTCAAATTCCTTTTCCCACCAACAATACGTGTGGAGAGGCTACCATGCGGCGGGGTGGGAGAACATGGCTACAGGTTGCAACAACATGCACAGGATTCGCCTACCAGCGGATGCGCGGTGTCACGTCCGCCGGCAGGGGGTTTTTGAGCGAAACCGTACCGCCGTTGCGCAGCTGTTCGCGGTATGCCGAAGGCGAACAGCCATGCACCTGCGAAAACCGTCGGGAAAAGTAGAGTTGGTTTTCAAAGCCGCAGCGTTCGGCAATCTCCTTTACGGTTAGGTTGGTCCGCACCAGCAGCGGCCGGGCGGTCTGGAGCTTCATCAACGCCAGGGTTTGCATGGGCGAGTGCCCCAGGCTGCGGGAAAAGAGGCGGCACACATGCTTTTCGGTCACATGGGCCTCCTTCGCCACATCCGCCAAGGTCAGCGGCCGGAGCGGATCTTCCTCCACCACCCGGCGCATGAGCATCAGGGCCCGGCGGACCGGTTCCGGCCGATCACGGTCAATCGACAGGGTTTCTCCGCGGAACTCCTCGAAAAAGGAGTCCAGCAAGGCCTCCACCAACCGGCAATCCCTGGGTTCGGGCTTGGCGGCAGGCCAGTCGTCATGCTGGTAGATATGCTGGATGACATGCCGGAAAAGACCCGTGCAAACCGGGCTCAGCAAGGTGCGCACACGCGGCCATGCCGCGGGTTCCGGCCAATCGGACGGGATGGTGTTGATGCCAAAATGGAAATAGGCGTGCCGGGTCGGGACCTGCGGATCCCAATGGTAGGTTTCGAGGGAGCCTGGCAGGCCGAAGACAAATCCGCCCGGAGGAACCGTATGGCAGGCATCGCCGGATTGGTAGACCACCCAGCCTTCGATGACGTAGACCAGCTCGAAGTCCCGCAGCAGCCGCGGCCCGAGCACGCCCCCCGGCTGGAAGATCACCTCGCCGCCATGCACATACGACAGCTCCAGCCGCGATCCCCTCCGTAGTTTAAGGCCTTCAGACACGGTGCCTCCGGTGTAATGTTGCGGGAGTATAAACAAAATTCACCTGAAGTATAGTTTTGACCTCCGGTTGCGATCAATCGACGGTTTTCGCTCCAGGCCCGCCCGGTGCACTACCGCCTTATTCGCCAGGGATTTGCTGGAACACCACGATTTCCGAGAACCCTGCGTTTTTGGTTTTCGGGCTGGTTTTGATAATGATGATTTCCATCCAGTCGATGGTCTTCTCCGGAAAATCCAGCTTGAAGGGCACCATGCCGTCGTTGGGCAGTTCGCCGACCATTGCGCCGGTTCCGTCGCTAAAGTTGATCCAGGCCGCCTGCACATGGTCCGACGGGTTGGGCCGGTCGAACAGCCAGACATTTTCAATGGTTACCGGCCGTTCCCACGCCAATAGGACTTTGGCGCCCGTGGTTTCGCGGTTGCTTGCCCATTCGGCCGCCTGGTTTTCCGGATGGCCTTGCGCCTCGCCATCCACGACCGCCTGCGGCGTGTAGCCTGCGGAGACGCTGGACGCCTTGACCGTCGCCATGCGGGCAAGATTTAATTCGCTCTTCAATGTTTTGGATTGGGACTCGAGTGCGCGAATCCCCATCACCTCCGGGAAGGCAACCCGGCGGAGAATGTGCGCGCCCATCGGCTGCAATTCCACCGGTTCGGATTGGCCGGTCTTGCGGTTGATCAGGTTGCCGGCCAGCCGCACGGGAGGATCGATCCACGGGTTGCCCTGCGCAACGGTTTTCGCAAACCGGAACGGTGCGCCGCCCTCCTCGACGGCATATTCCCAGAAGGCGCCCGCCTCGGGCGTATATTCGTAATCGCCGAATCCAGCCACGGGGTAGCTCTTGGTCTGCTGGATGTCGGCGGCGATCGGCAGCGCATACACCAGCGGCCCGCGCCTCCAATACACTTCGCCATTGGGCATTCTCCGGCGTTCGACTTCCGGCTTGAAGGAAACCGCGATGCGGTCGCCCGCCTTCCACTCTTTCGTGAGCACGAGCCAGTCGCCGTCATTGGCAATCTTCGCGCCGGGCGACTCGGCGTCCATGCCGCCCGCCCAGCCGGGAATCCGCAGGCGGATGCCGAAGGCGACCGGCGTTGCGGGCGCAATCTTCATGCGCACTTCGTCTTCAAACGGATAGGCCGTTTCCGACTCGATGCGCACATCCACGCCGTTGATCTTCGTTCGGAGGTCGTTGGGCGCATAGTTCACCGCCACCAAACCGTTGCCGTCCGCCGTCTTCATCCACAGCCCGTTGACGAAATAGGGAAAAAACTTCAGCGCCGTGACCGGGCAGCAGACGGCGACGTCCTCGTGGGTGGGCGATAGTTTCATGCGTCCGCCGCGCGTTTTTGCCGTGGCCTCGTACTGGTTGTCCACCGTGCAGTATTGGATGGCTTTTCCGTCGCGCCGGCGCGCGCCCTGAGCCGAATTGAAGACCATGGTTTCAATCGCATCCGCCATTTTCCCGCTGCCGGATTTTTCCGTGCCGGATTGCAGGCTGTGGAGGAACTCCAGCGAGGTGCAGTATTCGCAGCCGATGTAGGGGCTTCCGTGGCGTTCGAGGATATCCTCGTCGCTGATGCACGCTCCGCCGGCCACGAGATGGCGCACGGATTTCGGGAAAAAGTTGTCCGCTGCGGCGCGGTATTTCGCTTCGCCGGTCGCATAGGCCAGGAAGAGCGGAACGCGCATGTGTTCCATGACGTGCGCGCCGTGGCCGTGGAAAAGCTTGTCCGGATCGGCGAGGTTCCGCAGCTGCACGTCCGCCTCGCTGGCGTCGGTTGGTTCGCAGAAGCCGTCGTAGATAAACGTGGCGAACTCGACATAGGCCGGATCGCCGGTAAGCCGGTGCAGCCACTCGCACACATCCACGAACATCAGGTTGTGCCCCGGGCCGCCGCGGATGATGCGTTCTGGATTCCAGTAGGGTTTGCCCGGCCCGTATTTCGACATCATTAGCCTGGTGGCGCGCTCCACGGCGTCGAGCACATCCGCCCTTCCGGTCAGTTCGTAATAGGCGAGCAGCCCGCGGTAGAGGCAGGCCTGCGTCCAGAACTCGCCGTTTTGCGTGATGACAGGGGATTCAAACCGCATCGCTTTCGGATAGATGCCGAGATATCCGTCGGCATCCTGCATCGCCAGAATCTGCGTGACGATATCATCGGCTTTTTTCTTGGCCGCCGCATCGCCCGAGAGATAGGCCGTGCGGATGAAGCCGTCGAGCCAGTTGCCGGTGGTTTCCCCGTTCCACCAGGTTCCGCCGATTTTGGGTTTGACGAGTTCCGTCTTGTTGCGGCTGTCGAAGACGGTCGGGTCGATGCGATCGGTCAGCTTGTCCAGCACCGGCCCGTAGCCGTTGGTGGCATCCATGCGGATCTGTTCGAGCAGCCAGCCGCGCGGCTGGACTTCGCCGATGCGCAGAAATCGGTATTGGGCGTTGGGCGCAACCGGACCGGCAAGGCTGCCGGAACCCAAGGCGGCGGCAAGGCAGAAGGCGGATAGCGTATGTGCTTCCATGTTTGATTCCTTTCCGGATGGATAGAGGTAGGCATAGCATGCCGATGGGCAGGAGGCGATGGCCGTGGGTTGCGACAATATGCACGGAATTCCCATGCGCGTTTATCGATCGTTTCCATCCGGTGCGCTGTTGATGAACCTGGCAAGTGCCGCCGACCTCCCTGTGGAAAAAATCCCGCTATCGGCCCGGCGGGCGCGCCTTGGCTTTCATGTCCGCCCAGTTGGCCGCGTCGTAGCTCGGGTTTCGCTCGGGCATCTTCGCACCGGTCTCTTGCCACCACGCCTCGAGCGCGGCCTTGAGCTGTCGGGTTTTCTCCGGCTGGGCGGCGGCAAGGTCGTGGGTTTCGCCCAGATCGTCGCGGAGGTTGTAGAGCTCCGTGCGCGGGCCGATGACGAGCTTGCCGTAGACCCTGTTGTCGGGAGTGAAGCCGCGCGTATCGAGGTAATCGCCGAACCAGTGGATCAGTTTCCAATCGCCCTGCCGGATGACGGCGCACGGTGTGCGGCCATAGTTCGTGGTGTAGGAGGGCATGTGCCAGTAGAGCGTGTCGCGCTTCAGGGCTCCGGTT
>JBGSLE010000025.1:0-11423 GCA_041740875.1 Pontiella sp.
GTCGAACTGGGCGGCTACCTCCCGGGCACGGCGCACGACCGGCTCGCCGTCACCGGCCTCGCTGCGCTGGGCGGCACGCTGGATCTGACTTTCCTGGATGCGTTTTCACCCACGAACGGGGCGGTTTTCGACCTGTTCGACTGGATCGGGGGCGTCAGTGGCCAGTTTGCCCACATCGGGTCGTCCGCCTTGGCGGCCGGCCTGGAGTGGGACTCCTCCGCGCTCTATTCGACCGGCACGATCACCGTGATTCCGGAGCCAGCCACCGGCCTGCTCATGCTGCTGGCCGGCGGCCTGGTCTACTTCAAGACGCGCATCCTCGACCGGCAAAACCGCTACTCCGCCTTGCCGCCACTGCGGCGGTGACCGGCGCGTTTGGGCCTCTCGACCCACGCAACCCTCTTGCCGAGATCGACCGGGGTGGAAACATCCCGTGCAACGACATTTCCCTCTGAGGTTTTCATGCAAAGACGGAACCAGGCCCCCCTGGGCTGGTCGATGTGTTTCGTCGCAATAATGCTGTTGATATATGTCCTGTTTTCGTCGATGTCGTGCTCCAGTCGCTCAACCACGGGACCCTGCTTGACCAGCCGCTCGGGTTCGGATCGGCAGATGACCTTTTTTCCGGCGGGGAGCGTTCCCAGCTCAATCTGGCCGCCAACGCAACGCTCGGAATCCTTGTTCCCGGAAACCCCCTCTTCTTCGATGTATATCCGATAATCCACCCAAACACCGATGAACGGAACATCGGTTCGGTTCACGAGTTCCATTTCATACACCACATTCAAGTCCTTTGAATCGGGTATGGGCTCCGTTATTTTCCTAAGCGACGAATCAAGGCTCATGGATAAAAGAAACAGCTCGACGGCACGGCAATCGGCAACGTGCATCTGATCCTTCTCGCAAAGCACGTTCGATTGAATCCAGGTCTTCCTTCCGTCGGGACGTTCAATCTGGACTCGCGTCCCATCTTGGGCATGCGCCGAAATCCTGCCCTCGAAACACTGTCCATCAATCGTGGTGAAGATGCGAAAAGGGTCTTCTTTTTTGGCAAAGGCAGATCCTTGTGCAAACAGCCCCAACACCAAAAGAACCCGATACAACAAAACCAATTTCCACGTCATGCGACCTTTTCTGTGTAGGAAATCACGCACAGCGCTCGTTCTTCTACATAAATCACGACCGTCCAACGGTTCGGGTTTCGCCGACAATCCGGTCGAGGCTATCGTAGGCGTAGGACGACACGGCGTTCGTCCAATGGTTTTTTTCGTGGCCATCGCAACGGCGCAGAAAACCGCCAACATATTACATAATTTTTTCAATTCTAACTGAAACAACATGACCATTTCTACAGTACGCAATATAAACTTCTCCATCCATTATTGCGCCCCCCTCCAATCGAATCCAACATTTGCACTCATAAATAAATATATCATCTAACTCGATGTTTTTCGATGTTAATTTATTTGTTATGTATTTTTTTAATTCATTATTAGACATGTTTTGAATTAATACATCATCATGCACACATGCTTTGCAATACTCAGGACCTTCCGCAACTCTGCCCGAGGCGTATAAAGGAAACACATCACAATCAACAACAGATTCGATATACATTCTGTAATACTTTTCTGCTCTTTTTACATAAAACCCGCAACCTATGTCATAAATGCTCTCCCCCTTTAAGCCGCATTGCAAAAGATATGGAAAAACAATCGAAGCTAGCTCGGTCATGACCGATTCGGGAACCGAACAGCTAAAGCTCATTGTATCACTTGGCGGGTCGGTTTCTAAAATCCTCTTTCCAGAACACCCCGTTATTAAGAAGACTGCAAGCGTCGCCACTACTCGTTGATACATTTGTAACCTCCGTTCATGTATTGCGAGAACATCGGGCGCAGCGCATCTGTGAATTCTTTATCCGTATTAGAGTTAGTTCCCTTTGGATGATCTCCTCTTATAAAATGAAAATATTCATGAAGAATCCTATACACAAGAGCCATTGGACTATTTACTTCCTTATCTGTCCCTAGCCAAGACGACGAACCGACGTATACTCCCTTGGGTGCATTGGCCAACTCTGGCTTTGTCTGGTTGTTGTAGTAAGCAGCCACCCCGCCCAGCAACTCATCCTGATTCTGGTAGAAAATCGGATATTGGGAAGCAACATCCCCAATTGAACCCCCCATATCCATGATGTTCGTGCGTACCTGATCCAACTGCGCCTGTCGCTCCGCAATCCCATCCGAAGTTGTTGGGACAGCACCAAAGTTATCGACAAAATTGCCCGGGTTATTGTCGCAGAAGGCGTAGAGGTTCAAGCCACCCGAAATTCCAATAGGATCCATGGAGAGCCATCTTCCCGTATTTGGGTCGTACCAGCGGGCGCGGAAGTAGTAGAGGCCGGTGGTCCAGTCGATTTCGCGACCCTGGAAGCAGTAGCGGTTGCCAAGAGCGGATTCGCTCAATTCAATGCCGTTGGCGTTGAACACCTTTGTTTCCCCGTAGGCTGAATATTCATAGCTTTCAACGACGGAGCCGGTTTCATCGACGAAGGCGATGACGGAGTTCTGATGGTCTTTGATTGCGTAATAGGTGTTCGATGTCGCGTGGTCGGTAAAGCAGAGCAAATTGTCGATGCCGGAGCCCCAGACGTAGGTGCGCAGCAAGTTGCCTGAGCCGTCGAGGTCGGCGACGACCTGGTTTCCGTTGTAGATGAAATGCTCAACGTTTGTAAGCCCGCCTTCAGGCGGAATATCGGAGCGTGAGACGCGGCGGCCGAAGACATCGTATTCGTATTCCACGGAACCGCCTAAAGGCGGGACTACGAACCTTTTCAACCGATACCGTTCGTCCCATTCCATCGAAACGTCGTTGAGGTTTGTGAGGCATCCTGCCGCATCGTACGAATAAATGGCTTCCGTGTCTTCGGTGTGTTCCGTGGTTCCCACCCAATAGTCGTTCGTCGCATAGCCCATGTTTCCGGCGCGGTCGCGGATGGCGGCAACCAAGGTATTGGTGGCGTTCCCAATGCTTGGAACGTCTGCGTAGAACGAATTTCCGTTGACTGACGGAAGCACAGAAGCTCCGGATGTTAAATTGCTCACACTCAACGTCCCCCAGCGGTTGTCGGTTCCGATCGGCTCGCTGGCCTGACCGGACACAAACAGGCTGTTGGTGAGTGCGGTTGTTTCGGATGATCCTAGCCGGTTGCCAATGCCGAGGACGTAGGTTGTTGCAACACCATTGGAAACCTTGGAGAGGCGGTTTCCCGCTAGGTCGTAGCCGTAGGTCGCGACGGAGCGCAACCCTCCAACGGTGCGGGTTTCGCCGACGAGCCGGTCGAGGCTGTCGTAGGCGTAGGACGAAATGGCGTTCGTCCCTCCACCTGACATGGTCTTTTTCGTGATCATCGCAACGGCATCGTATTCATATCCCAGCGAACGGATTTCATTGGTGCCGAGAGCATAGACGATGTTAGTGGCGCGATCCATCAAATCGTACGCGTAAGAGCAAACCAGCCCGGAGACGGTGTTCGACACCGAGACAACCTTACCGTTTTCCGGATTGTAGGCATAAACAAACCGTTGCGCCGTTGCGTCTTCGCGGTCGGAAACAATATCCGTCAGCCGTTCCGCCGCATCGTAGGCGTAGGCATTGCCGATTTCCGATTGAAGATTTCCGATTGAAACCACCGTGTTCGTCACGTTGCCCACGGCATCGTAGGCATTGCCGATTTCCGATTGCAGGTTGCCGATCTGGGCTACCTGATGCGTGGGCCGGTTGAGGCGGTCGTACGAATTCGTGATGGAGGAAAAACCGTCGGAGACGGTTTTAAGCTCGCCGTCGGGCCAGTAGGAATAGTCGACCGTTGCCAATTGCTGTCCGCTGGGAGAAAGGTAGGTTGCGGATGACAGGAGTGCCGCCTGATCGTAGGTGTTCGAGACCACGGAGCCGTCGAAGCGCGTGGCTTGGGCAACCATGTTGCCGACGAGGTAGTCAATGGACATGGCCTGCCCTTCGATGTTGGTGACGGCGACGACGCGGTCCTGCAGGTCGAGCTGGTAGCTTTCGACATAGCGGCCGCGCGGCTCGGTGATGGAGAGGGTGTTGAACATCTTGTCGAAGTCGTAGCCCACCCGCACCGGCACATTGCTTCCGCCCTCGCAAAGGTAGCGTGTAGTGAATAACAGCTTCTGCGTCGGCGCGTATTCGAAGTCCGTCGCCCGCCCGGCGCGGTCGGTGGCGTTGGTGATGTTGCCGGCGTTGTCGTAGGCGAAGGTTTCTCGCAACCCGTCGGGATGGGTGACGGAACGCACCCAGCCTTGGGCGTTGGCGTCGTATTCGGTGATGCGCCCTGTCGACGCCCCGTTTTCGGCAAGGATTTCGGACCGCTCCAAGTGGCCGAGGGCGTTGTGAAGCGTGGCGATGCGCGGCCCGGCGGGCGGCGCAAGGAGTGAAAGGTTGCCGTTGGCATCGTATTCCATTTGCGTGGTGTGCTGGTTTGGATTCGTGACGGATGCCGGAAGGCCGTTGGAATGGTAGGCATAGTGCGTGTCGAAGCTTACCGAATCCGTCCAGAACGCTTTCACGACCAACGGGCGGCCATTGGTGTAGGCGGTCGTTGTCCAATGACCTTCGGCGTTGGTGACGGCCACGGGTAGCTGCCACTGCGGATCGTACGCGGCATGCGTCTGCCAAACCGGCTCATCCGAGTTGAACGAAACGCCCATGGCGGTGACGTGGCTTTGTTCGTCGTAGCGCTTGTGAAGGGTGAGGCTGGAGCACGTGTTGGTATCGAAGCGCTTTTCCGTCAACGGGTTCTTTCCTTCGTGGGTGTATGAAACACCGGTTGAGCGGTCGATGGCATTTCCGGTGTACGGCCCATATTGCCGCCGCACCATGCCTCCATCGGTGTCGTAGCGGAATTTTTTCTCCAGTCCGCCCCCAAAGTCGTAGGTAACGGTTGAATGGCGGTATTCCTCTTCGTTGTTTTCCATGGCACCCGTCGTGAAATCCGCCATGGCGTCCCAGTAGTAGCCCCAGCAGGCCTCGACCTTGTGCTTCATCCAGCCATCGCCGATTTCCAGCGTGGTGGTGCGGGTGTTGTCGTCGCAAGCACCGGCGTAATAGCCGTATTCGTCTTCGTCATCCCAGCTATCACCGGAGCTGCGCGAATCGTGCGAGAAGCGGAATTCGTCCTGCCGGGGGTTGGTCTTAGAGACCATCTTCCCGTCTTCGTACGCATACGAAAAGGCGAGGGTTTCACCAGAGACATGCCGAACGGCGCTGGTAAGGTTGCTTGCTGCGTCGTAGCCGTATTCCACGAACAGGCCGTCCGAAACATAGGCCCGGTCGATGCGGTTGGAATCGCCGCCGTGCTCGAGCACCAGCGTGGCACCGCACGAATGCGCCAGATGCACCGCGTTGGAGGCATAGGTGAAATCGATCCGGTTGCCCCATGCATCCCGGATGCACTCCAGTTCCAATCCATTGAACACATATTGCACCCCGGCGGGCTGGTGCAGCACGAAGCGGTAGGCGTTGGTGGTTCCGCCCTCGACCACGGCTTCCCGTACGATTTTCCAATCCAGCGCTTTCGGGTAGAACACGCCCGGCTCTCCCTCTCTTTCGTTAAACTCGATGTCCATCCCCTCGCCGGTCGTAAGCAGAATGTCGGCGGGGGCGGGCTTGATTTTGGAATCACTCCATATTCCATCCAAATCAACCACATAGGAAGGAGAGCTGAAACCATATGCCCCCACCTTGAACACACCCTGCCCGAACAGGGCGGGGATATGGCTTTCCAGTGTCCATTGGTAAGAGTGCCGCCAGCCCTTTTCCGATCCATAGAACCGCTCGAACACCAAAGAGATGCCCGGTGCCGGAACCAAAATGTCCGACTCCGTGAAATAGAGTTCACCCGTAACTATGTTGATGGGATCCTTGGAGGATTCCCTGAGCAGCTTCCATGTATTGAAATCGGGAATGCATGCGGCCGGCCACCCGGCTTCAAGCTGCTGCTCCTTCCATGCTTCATAATCCTCCCGCTCCCGCCGTAGCTCCTCGCAGGCCGTTCCGTCGCAGTCCTTCGACCCGCAAATGTCGCAACGTTCGCAATCGCAATCCTCGGGATTCGCCCCGCAATCCTCGCAAGGGCATTCGCAGGGGTGCTCCTCGCAGATTGGGCAGGCGGCTTTCTTTCCGCACAGCTCGCAAAAGCCGTTGTCATCGTCATCCTTATGCGTCCTCCCCTGCTCGCCGCATGTGCAAGACTCCTGGCAACTCATTCGCGCAGCTTGGCACGTGGTTTCGTCGCCACAGGTTGAGCAGATATGGTCTGAACCATAGTCATGACTATCGGGTATGCAAATGCAACCGCAGGACAGACAGCTGCCACATTCATCACCTATGCAATTCCCTGGGCAGCTTTCTCCGGAATGCGAACTTGGGTCACAAGAACAATTGCAGTCGCTACAATAGTTACCCATGCAGTCGCCTGCACAGTTGGGGCCAGAACAGTCCGGATGGTAGTTAACGCAATAGTTATCGCATCCAAGTTCATTCCGCCACCAATCGCAGTACCGGACATCGCCGTCGCAGATGCATGATCCACACCAGAGGCACGGCTCATCGCATTCGTATTGCCCGCACGTCGCGCACGACGGAAGATTCTCCGATCCGGATCCAGCCGCAACATGCATTCCCGTGGCCATCCACAACAGTGCCACAGCCGCCAAACGTTTAAAAAATACCATGGTTCCCCCTGTTCCCCTCTTCATCTTGCCCAAAGCCTTCCGTCTGAATCCTGTCAATGCGTCCCGAACGCAATGACTGGTGGAAGCGTGTCCGGATTGTTCGGATCGGTGCGCCGCGACAGTGCTTCAACGGCGTCGCCGATCCCGTCGCCATCCGTGTCGGCCTTCCACGGGTCGGTGCCCAGCGCAACCTCGGTCCCGTCGTCCAACCCCTCGTTGTCGGTGTCGAACAGCGACGGATCGGAATACATCAGCACCGTGAAGGCCCCGTCCCAAACCAGCTCGGCCCCGTTCGCCAGCCCGTCGCCGTCGAAATCGCCGAAAGGCGATTGCGAGAGGTCGCCGAAAAGCTTGATCTCGTACCAGTCGTGCATGCCGTCGCCATCCGAGTCGATATGGTTGAAGACCGAAGGATCCGTTCCCGACACGAAATGCTCCCGGTGGTCGGAAAACCCATCCCCGTCCCAATCCATCGTTGCATCGAAGATCAGGTAGAAGTAGGCGGCGGCGTTCGTCCGGGCCGCGTCGGTCCAATCGACGCCTCCCGCCCCGTAGGTGGGGATCCAGCCATCCACGACCTCCCAACCGCCAAGGCAGAGGTTTTCGCGCCCGAACACTTCCGCATAGTTCCCGAAATAGTCCGGAAGCTGCATGTGCAGAACCATGCTTCCATCGCCTGCCGGCGCAGGGGCGGGAGCCGCGAACATGTGGGGTTCGGCGGCGAGCGGATCCGTTCCGAGAATCCATTCGGACATGTCGGGAAGGCCATCCGCATCCAGGTCGGAGCTGGCCGGATCATATCCAGGCGGGGGCGTGAAGCCATTCCCGGCAAGGTATTGCTCCAGCGAATCGGCCACTCCGTTTTCATCCGCATCCGCCATGTCTGAAAAAGCGTGGTGCAGCGTTGCGGGAACGTATCCATGTGCAACGGCGCAAATCCCCACAACCGCAACCACCATTGTGCGACCAACGATCCCCCAGTCCATGCAATCCCCCTTCGTAAGTATGCATCATGATGTTCGACATTGTTCGTCTTGTCAATGCTTTTTGGTCACCCCTCATCTGCTAGCTTCTTTACGGAGTGGTTTAGACGATGAAGAAAACCGAAAGACAGGCGTTCAGGATATCCGAGGGAAGCAAGCGTGCCTTGGAGGACATTGCCGTGCGCCAACAGATTCCAGCCGGAACCATCGTTTCCGCCTTGGTTGCCCAATATGTGAAGGCCGTAAAGGCACACGGGAACCGCCTGGTTTGGCCTCCTGAATTCAACTACTATCCAGCCAACTCAAAAAGCATCCAGGAAAAAATCGACCTCGCCGACGCTTCGGGAAACAAGTAGCCATCCGGACGGGCGTTCCGGAGGGCTTTCGGAGCGGATGTAAACCCAGGATTCGATGCTGGTGTAGAGCACCTTGCCGTTGTCGTCGTTGGCAATGGAAACATTCCTTCCGCTGGTTGAATCCCACCCAGCCTCACGGCTGCGCAATTGTCTTTGATATTCCGCTTCCGTTTCATCCCGATTGCATCTCATGTCTGACGTCAAAAAACGCCGGACGAACCAACGCCCGGCGGAGAACGCCGCATGCCTGAAACGCGGCTACGCGCCCTTGTGTTCGTAGAGATGGACGTCGCGCTGCGGGAACGGAATGGTGATGCCGTCGGCATCGAACTTTTTCTTGATCGCCTCGGTCGCGCCGAAATAGACGGCCCAGTAGTCGGTCGGGCGGCACCAGGGGCGCACGGCGAAGTTGACGCTGCTATCGGCCATTTCCTGCACAACGATCTCCGGGGCGGGGCTTGCGAGGATGCCGGGCACCTCCTTGAGGGCGGATTGGATCGCGCCGCGGGCCTTGTCGATGTCGTCGCCATAGCTGATGCCCGCCACAAGATCGACGCGGCGGGTTTGGTTGACGGAATGGTTGACGATGGTATCGGAGGTCAGCTTGGCGTTCGGGACGATGGCCCTCTTGTTGTCGAGGGTATCGATCATGGTGGTGAAGATGCCGATTTCCCGGACGGTTCCGAGCACCCCGCCCGCATCGACCACCTCGCCGACCTTCAGCGGCTTGAAGATGATCATCAGCACGCCGGCGGCGAAATTCGAGAGCGAGCCCTGCAACGCCAAGCCGACCGCCAAGCCGGCCGCGCCGATGAGGGTGATGAAGGAGGCGGTCTTGACGTCCAGCCGCTCCAAGGCGGCGATAAGAACGAAGGCCTGCAAGGCGAGATGGGCGAGACTGGCCAGGAAGGAAACCAGCGTTACATCGACCCTGCTTCTTTCCAGCAAGTTTATGAGCACCTTCTTGAGCTGTTTGGCCACCCATAGGCCGAGGAACAAGATTAGAAGGGCGGAAAGCACCTTCATGCCGTACTCCAGCCCCATGGTCTGTATTTTTTCGATCAGATCCGGCGTCTTTTCCGCCGGGGCGGCCACGATTTGCACTGCGTTTGTCGGCATGATGCTTCTCCTTCTTACGGGTTAGGTTTCGCAAAAGAGCGCAGTATCCGGACGGGAGCCAACCTTGGCAAGCCGATTGGCCCCGACTGTCGAACGGCAAAAAAAAACGCCGGGCGAATCAACGCCCGGCGGGGAACGCCTGCTCGCCTGAAACGCGGCTACGCGTCCTTGTGCTCGTAGATGTGCACGTCGCGCTGCGGGAACGGAATGGTGATCCCATCGGCGTCGAACTTTTTCTTGATCGCTTCGGTGACGCCGAAGTAGACGGTCCAGTAGTCTGCGCTCTTCACCCACGGGCGCACGACGAAGTTCACGCTGCTGTCGCCCATCTGGTTGACGGCCACCGTCGGGGCCGGATCCTTGAGGATGCGGCTGTCGGCGGCGAGGACGGCATTGATGGCCTCCCTGGCCTTGTCGATGTTGTCCTTGTAGCTGATGCCGCAGACCAGGTCGACGCGGCGCGTGCCGTTGACACCGAAGTTGGTGATGTTGCCACCGGTGACCGATGCATTGGGCACGATGATCTTCTTGTTGTCCGGCGTGTTAAGCACGGTGGTGAAGATGCCGAGTTCGGCGACCGATCCCATTGTGCCGCCCGCTTCGACGAAGTCGCCGATCTTGAACGGCTTGAAGATGATCATCAGCACGCCCGATGCGAAATTGGAGAGCGAACCTTGCAAGGCCAAACCGATGGCCAAGCCGGCCGCGCCGAGGATGGCGATGAAAGAGGCGGTCTTGACGTTCAGTTTTTCCAAGGCGGCGACGATGACGAACGCCTGCAAGCCGATACTTGCCAGGCTGGCGAGGAACGAAACCAACGTGGGTTCCACCTTCCGCGACTGCATCAGCTTCACGATCCCCTTCCGAACCATCCTGACCATCCACATCCCGATGACCAGCACCAGCAGGGCGCCCAGTATCCGCGCGCCGTATTCGAGCCCCATCGTTTGTATCTTCTCCATCAGGGGCG
Organism: Pontiella sp.; assembly: GCA_041740875.1. GTDB lineage: Bacteria > Verrucomicrobiota > Kiritimatiellia > Kiritimatiellales > Pontiellaceae > Pontiella. The sequence goes on from JBGSLE010000025.1 coordinate 10,187, forward strand.
TTGCTTCCGCGCCCGTTGCGACCACGACTGCATTTGTATCCATACCGACCTCCTGGATTCTGTTTTCTTTTGAATTCCTTACCCCAATTGTTGATTGGGCGGGCGCGGATTATAGATTCGCAACTGTTTCCGGCAAGGAGAATAGGATTCCAACGTATGGATCGATCCGCTAGCTTGCCGAATATCAAGGAGCACGCATGCACACCAACCGCATTCTAACCACGTCCGCAATCCTCCGCCTCGCCCTCCTCCCGCTCGCCACCAGCGCCACCGCCAAAAGCAGCCTGTGGAAAGCCACCTCCGGGAGCGGAACCCTCTACCTGCAAGGCTCCGTACACATCCTCAAGGCCGATGCCTACCCCCTCGCCCCGGCCATCGAAAACGCTTACGCCCAAAGCGACGCGGTGGTCTTCGAAACCGACATGGCGGAAATGCTCACCCCGGAAACGCAGCAGGCCATCCTGGCGAAGGCGATGCTCAAGCCGGGCGCGACGCTGGAAAGCACGCTGGATCCGGGAACCTACCAAGCCCTCAAGGCCGAATTCGCCAAGGCCAGCCTGCCCGCGGAAGCCTTCCAAGCTTTCAAGCCCTGGTTCGCCGCCTTAACCCTGACCCTCACCCGGCTGCAGCAGATGGGCTTTGATCCAGCCCTTGGGCTCGACCAGCATTTCCACGCCAAGGCCGCCGCCGACGGCAAAGCCACCATCGGGCTCGAAACCGTCGAATTCCAGATCAACCTGATCGACTCGATCGCCCAGAACGACCAAAGCGCCTTCCTGAACCGCTCGCTCAAGGATCTCGCCCTGATCGAAACCCAGCTCGGTGAAATGATGCGTGCATGGAAGGAAGGCGACGGAGACGCCCTGGGCAAGTTCATGCGCGAAAGCTTCGCCGACTATCCCGGCCTCTACGAACGCTTCGTCACCGACCGCAACCAGGCCTGGGCCGAAAAACTAGACCTGCTTGCCAAGCAGGGCAAAACCCACATGGTCGTCGTCGGCGCCGCCCACCTGCCCGGCCAAGGCGGTCTGCTCGAACGCCTGGCAGCCAAGGGCTATTCCATCGAACAGCTCTGATCCCCCTATGAACCTCTCGAAATTCGGCGAAAAATTCACCCGCAAGGCGGGGATCACCCAGTTGATGGACGACCTCGGCGCGGCGATGGCGCAGGGCGGCATGCTGATGCTTGGCGGCGGCAATCCGGCGCACATCCCGGAAGTCCAGGAACGCTTCCGCC
>JBGSLE010000026.1:0-4473 GCA_041740875.1 Pontiella sp.
GCCGCGGTCGGCGCGGTCGGCGCGGTCGCTGCGCTTTCGATGCAGCGGCTCATCCTGAGGATCCTCAAGATCCGCCGGCTGGAGCGGTTCAACATGCAGCTCGTCGATGCGCTGGGGAGCATGAGCAACGCGCTCAAAGCCGGCTTCAGCATCCAGCAGGCGTTCGAGACGATCGTCAACGAGGGCGTAAACCCGATCGCCCAGGAATACGCCATGTTCCTCCAGCAGTTGCGCGTCGGGGTGCGCTTCGAGGAGGCGCTGGCCGACATGGACCGGCGCGTCGGCAGCGAAGACCTGACGCTGATGATCCAGGCGATCGAGATCGCCCGGCAGACGGGGGGCAACCTGACGGAGGTGTTCGACCGCATCGCCAACACCATCCGCGAGCGCCGCCGGATCGAGGGCAAGATCAAGTCGCTCACGGCGCAGGGCAAGATCCAGGGGCGCGTGGTGGGGGCGATGCCGCTGATCCTCGGCGTGGTGCTCTATTTCCTCGACCCCGGCATGATGGTCACGTTCTTCAAGTCGTACGTCGGCATCTTCATCCTCGTGCTGATCTTGCTGATGCAGCTGTGCGGCAGCCTGATCATCCGTAAAATCGTGAACATAGACGTGTAGGCCGCCATGACGCATGAAATCCTCCTCATAAGCTTGATGTTCCTCTTCTCGGGAATGGTGGTCGCCTGGCAGGTGGTGCGCACGGCGCAGCTGGCCACCTACGTCACGCTGGCGGATGGCCGCCGCCAGGAGCGCAGCCTGCCGCTGCTGATCCGGCTGGTGCTGCCGTTCGCCGACCTGGTGCCAGCTTTCTTCACCGAGCACCGCGCGCTGGAGGAGAGTCGCCACCGCATTTCCCGCAAGCTGGTGGCGGGCGGCTTCGAGGGGTTGATCCAGACGCACGAAGTGATCGCCCTACGCCTACTCATGCCGCTGGGCCTCGGCCTGCTGCTGTGCGCCCTGCTCGGCTTCGCCTTTCCGCACATGTCCGGCTCCATCGGGGCCGCCTTGGTCAAGCGGCAGTTCGCGATCTACTTTTTCCTCCTCGTGCTGCTCGCCTACTATCCCGACTACTGGCTCAAGAAATCGGTGAAGATCCGCCACAGGAGCATCGAGCGCGCCCTCCCGTTCGTGCTCGACCTGCTGACGCTCTCCGTCGAATCGGGCCTCGACTTCATGACCGGCATCAACCGCATCATCCAAAACCGCGCCGTCGATCCGCTGGGCGAAGAGCTCATCCGCGTCTTCCGCGAAATACAGGTCGGCCGCTCCCGCAAGGAGTCGTTGGTCAACCTCTCGGAGCGCGTCGACCATTCGGACATCCGCTCGGTGGTGAACGCGCTGGTGCAGGCCGACGAACTGGGATCGGGCATCGGGACCGCGCTGCGCATCCAGGCCGACCAGATCCGCACCAAGCGGTTCCAGCGCGCGGAAAAGCTGGGCAACGAAGCGCCGGTCAAGATGCTCTTCCCGCTGGTGGCGTTCATCTTCCCGGCGGTCTTCATGATCCTGCTCGGGCCGGTCATCCTGCAAATGGCGATGCGGGGAGGGTTTTAACAAGGAATTTTAGATTGCCGATTTTCGATTGCTGATTTATGGACCGCGACCCTCCTTGGAAAGGGTGCTGGCGACGCGATCCTAAACAAATCAAAAATCGGAAATCAAAATTCGAAAATAGGTAGAAGCATGTCTCATCTGATCATTGAACAAGGCAAGGAAGTCGGCCGGGAGGTCACCATCCCTCCGGCGGGAATGAAGTTTGGCCGCTCGCCGGCCAACGACCTGGTGCTGGACGACAGGGCCGTCATGCTCTTCCATGGCCGCTTCTTCTTCAAGTCCGACGGTACGCTCTGGGTTACCGATTTCGGCGCGGGCGAAAAGACCACCGTGGGTGGAATCCCGGTCGATGAAGTCGCGTTGAAGGTGGGCGACCTGGTCGTCGTGGGTTCCACGGCGTTCCGCATCATCCACACCGGCCAGCAGGGCGCGGCACCTGCCGCCGCTCCGGCGGTTGCGGTTGCGGCCGCGGCTGGAGCGGACGCGATCGACCTCGGTTTCAAGGGCGGCAAGAAACAGCGCCAATCGCAGTCGGATTCCGAGAAGGTGCCGGGCAAGGCCTCGTCGCTGATGCACCGGCTCATGCAGGTTTCCGTCAGCCTTCTGGTGCTGCTCGTCCTGGTGATTGTCGGGCCGGAACTGATGAAGATCGCCAGCAGCGGTGATGCGCCGGTCGTGGCGCCGACCGAAGCGCTGGCGTTTACCTACGAGCGTGTGCAGGCCGATACGCGCAACATTTTCCGCTACTCCCTCGAACTCGACGAAAAGGGCAACTTCAAGATCGGCATCGACGATCTGAAGAACAACCGCCACATCCAAAAGGAAAAGCGCGTGACGGAGACGATGATGCTCCAGCTCTCCAACAGCATCGATGATGCCGGCTTTTTCCAGGTCGATTCCGACTATGCCGGAACCGCCGAGGGGCAGTATGACCTGTACGACCTCACCGTTCAGCGCAACCGCCGCTACCACCACATCAAGGTGCTCAACCGCGTACCGCCCCAGGAGATCAAGCGCACCGTTTCCGTCATCGAGGATTTTGCGCTGAGCGAGCTGGGCATCCCCTTCACGCTCTTCAAGGACAACGCCGAGCTGGAGCGCTACGCGGAGCAAGCCTTCGGGCTGGGCGAGTCGCGCTACGCCGAGCGAGATGTACGCAACGGCAACTTGGCTGAAGCGGTCAAGCACTACCAGGAGGCGATGCTCTACCTCGAAACCTTCGAACCCAAGCCGCCGCTCTACCAGCAGGCGGCCGACGGGCTCCTGCGCGCCAACAACGAGCGCAACAAGCGCTACGAGGACTACATGTTCCGCGCCGACCGCTCCATCCGCCTGCGCGAGTGGGACGCCGCCGCCAAGCACCTGAGCATCCTCTCCGAACTGGTTCCCGACCGGTCCGATCCCCGCTATGAAAAAATCAGCGCCAAGCTCCTGAACGTTGAACAGAACATGAGGTAGTTTCCCATGACCGGAATGGTTTCCCAATTGAAGAAAATCGCGGTGTTTGCCGCGTGGTCGGCCTGCGCCTTGTCGCTGTTGGCGGGTTGCGACCTCGAAATCCCGAAAGGCAAGGCGAGCGTCTCGATCAAATCGACGCCCGACCGCGCCGAGGTGTTCATCAACGGCGCTCCACAGGGAACCACCCCCGTGGTCATCCCGGGCCTGGCGGCCGGCGACTACATCGTCGAATTGCGCAAGGAGGGCTACGACCGCGCCTACAAGAGCATCAGCCTGCTGGACAGCCAGCAGATGGAGCTCGATTTGCAGATGAAGCTGGTGACCGGCCTCCTGCTCGTCGAGTCCAACCCGCCCGGGGCGGACGTGCTGCTCGATAGCGTCTCCAAGGGCAACACCCCGCTGCTGCTGACCGAACTGCCCCTCGGCACCTACAAGCTCGAATTCCGCTCCGCCAACCAGTTGCCCCGCACCATGGGTGCCGAGCTGCTCGACCGGACGCCCGTGCGCGTCTTCGCCGAACTCGTCTCGAACACCGCCCGGCTCACCGTGCTCTCCGAGCCCGACGCGGCCGAAGTGCGCATCGACGGCATCCTTGTCGGCACCAGCCCGGTCACCGTGGAAGAGGTGAAGGCCGGGGAAGCCGAGGTGAAGGTGTCGAAGCGCGGCTACCGCCCCTACCAGAAGCGGATGAAGTTCGAGGCCACCAAACCCTACAAGGTCAATGCCCAGCTTGAGGCGCTGCCCTCCGGCCTGACCGTCATAACCACCCCCGAAGGCGCCCGGATCCTGGTGGACGGCCTGCCGGTCGGCGAATCGCCCGTCACCGTCTCCAACCTCCAGGAGGGCACGCACGAAATCACCGCGGTGCTCGATGGACACGCCACCAAGACGAAGACCATCTTCCTCGAACCGGACATCAACGACAGCGTCGATTTCAACCTCGAAAAGAACAGCGGCACGCTGGTCCTCGACACCGAACCGGCCAACGTCCAGATCTTCGTCGACGGCAAGCTGCTCACCACCACCCAGCCCAAGGGCGGGTCGGATTCGCTCTCGCAGCCGGTGCGCATCATGCTCAAGTCGGGGATCGACCACAACGTCCAGCTCGTCCGCGAAGGATTTGTTTCGCTGACCACGACGGTGCGCACGGAGATCGACCAGGTCGTGATGCGCCACGAGGTGCTCAAGCGGATTTTCGTCTACGACACGAAGATCGTCACCGACACGGAGATCATCAAGTGCCGCATGGAATACAAGCTGCCCAACGGCAACATCTACTACGAGCGCTATCCCGGCGTCTTCGACACCGCCAAGGCCGCGAACATCCGCGACGTCCAGTCCATCACGCTGGATGACGAGAGCAACCGCGAGGCACGGCGGCTGATCGAGATGAACCGGACGGCCGTCCCGGCGGAGTAGGGGATTAGCCGATCAAGAGTCGGTCGCCGGGCCGGATGCGGC
>JBGSLE010000027.1:0-2490 GCA_041740875.1 Pontiella sp.
CATGTGGCGGCGGGGTGCTCGCTGGGGCTGGCCGGCGGGCTGGAGTTGGCTGGCAGGAAGCTCTCCTTCGACGGGCCGGGCGGTTTGGTGATCGATGCGTGGCGGCTGGCCATGCAGGGCGGCACGCTGGCGATCGGCACGGAAGCCACCGCGGTGTTGACCAATTCGCCATCGCAGCTGGGCGGCACGCTCGAAATCGTCTTGCCGCCGGGCTCCAGTCCGGCGGCGGGCGACCACTTTCCCGTCCTGGGCGGAAACCTGTACGAAGGAATGTTTGGCCAGCTGCTCCTTCCGGCGCTTGAGGAGGGATTGGGCTGGGATGCCGCCACGCTCTACGCGGACGGAAACATACGGGTGGTCGCGCGGATTCCCGCCAGCTGGATGGCCAGCCATGGCCTGCCGCAGGACGGCTCCGCCGACTTCATCGATTCCGACGTCGACGGGCAGGACAACTATAGCGAGTGGAAGGCGGGAACCAATCCGACCAACGCGCTGTCGTTCTTCCAGGTCAATGCATCCGCCAGTTTACCGGTGGCCACGGGCTTCCAGCTGAGCTGGAGCAGCCTGACCGGCCGCACCTACCGGGTCGAGGCCAGCACCAACCTGACCGGCAACCCGCCGTTCACGGTGCTTCAGTCCGGCATCCCGGGCGAGGTAGACTTTACGGGATTCATCGATACCAATGCGGCCGGCAAGAACCAATCCTACTACCGGGTGCAGGTCGAATAGCGGGATTGTGCCGGGCCTTGATTTGGCCGAGGCAAAAAAGAGGTGCGCCGTGGGGAAGATCGACACAAGGAGTCGTTTTGAGTTTGGGTCGCCGTGGAGCCGGATTTCCCCGCTGCTGCTGCTGGCGGCGATCGGCTTGTTCTGCGGGCCGGACTGCCGGGCGCAGGAATTAATCCGGGACTCCTTTTTCACGCGCGGCCTGAATGCGAAAGGGCTCGTCCCGACCACCGCCGTGTTGGGGCCCCTACAAGTCGCGACCAACAACGGGGCGCCGATCTGGGGATTATCCGAATGGTGGAGCCAGGCCACGGTTTACGGCACCGCGCCCATCGTGCGGCCCTCCGGCGCCTATTGTTGGAGCAATGCCTACAAGCAAGTTACCCTTCCGGCGGGAACCTCCACGGACAGCGATGTCATCCTGTATGTCGATTCCATCGCCGAATACCATTCGCAATTCCGCCAATCGGGGCAGCAATGGCCGCACCTGCTGGTGGAGCAGACGCTCCGGCACAACAACACCCATTGGCTCTCGGACCTGGACGAAGTGCGCTTCCATCTCGAAGCACGCCTGAACAGCGCCTACAACAAGTATGGCAGCGGCCACAACTCCCGCCTGCACGGCGCCCAGTTTGTCATCTATTACACCATCCAAAACCTTGCGGGCGGGGCCGGTCACGGCGACTTCCTGTGGTTCGGGCTGAAGCTGTACGACGACCGCTACGCCAAGCCCGGCCTCTACGCAAACTGGGACAAGGGAACCTCGAAATACATCTACAACATCGGCATTCCCTTCACCGATACCGGAATGACGGTTGGACAGTGGAAGACGATTTCGGGCGACCTGCTGCCGCACATCAAGACCGCCTTCACCGCCGCGCGCGCGGCGGGTGCTCTGCCGGATTCCGGCAACCTGGCCGATTACAAGATCGGCGGGATGAACATGGGCTGGGAGGTTTCTGGCCTCAGCCGGGTCGAGATGCAGTTCCGCAACTACAGCCTCGCGTACACACCCAAGGGCCCGACGCCGCCCGTGCCGGCATCGGGTACCGAGGGGCCATAAAAGGGAATCGCAGCGGCAACAGTGCCCCCGTGAAACAACCGGATATGTTTTATGTCGTTTGAGACATAGACGAACGTCGGCCACGGGTGGAGCATCTTTTTGGACGTGGAGGGAATGGCCATGAATAGCATGTTAGGCTTTTTGGCGGGCATCGCCTTGGCCGGTCCGGCCGGCGCGGCGCTTCTGGTGGCGGAGCCATTCGCAACGCCGACCAATACCGTAAACTTCGTGCCTGGATGGACGGCCATCCAGCGGTTCGAGGATGTCGCCACCGTCGGGCAGACCAGCGAACGGCTGGCCGGCGGCCTTTCCTATGGCTCCACCGTGGGCGGCCTCGACGCCCTCAAGGCGCGCGCCCAGGATGGCTACGTCCACAACGACGCGGGCACCAACGGAAACCGCTTCCGCCGTTCCCTCGGTGCGCCGATCTCCTTTTCCGAAGGCACCACGCTCTACTTCAGCGCGATCGTGAAGGGAACCAAGCGGGCCAATTTCGGACTGGGCAATGCGGCGGCCGGAACCGCCTTCCCCGCCAAGCTGGTTTCCATCGGCGTCAATCCCCAGCTGAGCAACACGCTGGAATCCAACATGGCCGAAAAATTCAGCGCCTCGGTCTGGCTGGGTTCGACCAACACGATGCAATCCGGCCTGTCCGGCGCGGTGGCGGTCGCCGCCGACGCGAACGCGGCGCGGCTGGTCGT
>JBGSLE010000028.1:0-6430 GCA_041740875.1 Pontiella sp.
TAGCCGACCGCCTGCGCCCACGTACGGATCCCGCCGGAGGCCTTCACTCCGATTCTCCCGCCGACGGTTGCGACCATCTTCGCGACGATTTCCGGCGTGGCCGAAGAGGGGCCGAATCCGGTGGAGGTTTTGACGAAGTCCGCTTCCGCCTCCAGGGTGAGTTCGCACGCCAGCGCGACCTGGGCGAGCGTCAGGAAGCAGGATTCCTGGATGACCTTGACGGCCACGCCGGCTGCGTGCGCGACCTCCACGACGGCGCGGATATCGCCCACGACGGCACGGTGGTTGCCGGAGAGGAATTGGCCGATGTTCATCACCATGTCGATTTCCTGGACGCCGCCCGCGATGGCTTGCCTGGCTTGGAAGGCTTTGGTGGCGGAGGTGTCGGCACCGTGCGGGAAGCTCAGCACGCAGGAGACCATGACGCCCGAACGCTGGAGCAGACGGGCCGCCAACGGCACGTCGCAGGGGCGGACGCACATGCTGGCGACGCCGTGCCGGATGCAAAGGGCCGCGTTTTCGGCAACCTCCTGTTCGGTTTGGTCGGGCTTGAGCACCGCATGGTCGATTTTGGATGCCACGTCCTGGATGGTGTAGGTTTTCATTGGGAAGTTGCCGTTGGTTAAATGAAAAGGCCGCCCGGCGTGGGCCGGACGGCGCTGCATGTGAAACAATGAAATGCGGGTTATTTGGCAACCTGCTTGAGGTATTCCTTGTCCGCGTCGGAGAAGATGTCGGCTGGGAATTCCTGGGTGAGGCCCCGTTTTTCCTCCTTCAGGGAAACCTTGTTGCCGACGGATTTGACATAGATGGCGCGGAAGGTTTGCGTCTGGCCCCTAACGGTGACCGTCCAGTCGCGGTATTCGGGATCGATCGAGCCGGCGCTGGCCGGGGCGGCGTTGGTTTCGCTGCTGCCGGTTCCACCGTCGGCGACCGTCTTTTCCTCTTCCTTTTTCGGAACGGGGACGAACGGGGTCGGCGTGCCGTCGATGTTCACCTTGGGAAGCGGGCCTTGGTCGCCGATACGCAGGGTGAAGTAGCTGGTGTTGCCCTCTTCGTCGCTGTCGCCCGAATCGAGCAGCACGGCGCCTTCCTCCATGTCGACGGGTTCGAATTCGACGACATAATAGCCTAGGTAGCTCGGCTTATTGTCGAAGATAAGCACACGGAAATTCTCATCCATGGAGCCGTACCACACATGGTAGAAGGTATCGGCAACGGGCACGGCACCAACCTTGTTCAGCTTCATCTTTTCGGGGTTGTGGTCTCCGCCGACGGTCTTGAGGGCCTTTTCGACGTCCGCCTTGGCGGGCTGTTTTTTCGATTCGGCCTTGGCCGGGAGGACGGAGGCCATGGCCACCATGATGGAAAACGACATTGCGACTGTTATATTCATTTAAGGGTCTCCTTGCTGTGTTGCGCCCGAGGCTCGGCTTTCCCGAAACCAAACTGGTAACATAAATATAAGCAAATACCCCCAGCCGCCATGTTTTTTCGCGATTTTTTTTTTGTTTCGGGAACGGCGGTAAACATCCAAGCGACATCCCGCTCAGGAACGACGCCTGCGGATCATGGCTACCATTCCAAAGCGTCGCGGTGGTCGTAGAGATCCTGCATGCAGGCCTTCACCTCGGCGACGGAGCCGCTCATGATGTAGACGGTGTAGCGGTTGTCGCCGGGGAGGGTGGTGGTGCGCATCACGCTGCGCTGGGCGGTGGTGGCGCCGTTGAACGGACTGGCGTATTTTTCGCCGATCTTGTCGGTGGTGGAAATGTTCACATGGCGGGAGCTGCCGACGCGCTTTTCCCCGGCAAAGCTGTATTTGTAGGGAACCGAGCCCTCGAACTGCGAATGTATTCCCACCAGCAATCCGAAGGCGAGCTGGTGCTCTTCCGGCCCGAGGGCGCTGATGTTTCCGCCGATCCCCGATTTGGGATAGTTGTAGAGCGTGCCCATCTCCTCGTCCGGCGCCTTTTTCTCATTTTCCTTGGTGGCGGTAATGACGAGCTTGCCGGTGGCATCGAAATCGATGTTGGCGCGGTAGGAAAAGTCGGCGGTCGGGTGGTTGGAGATGATTTCGAACTGGGAGCCCTCCCGGTCCTCGCCTTTGCCGGCGCGGATCGACACCGGCGTGTGCAGGTAGGCGGTCCATTTCGCCACGTGCGGGTGGCCGAGCACGCCGAAGGTGACGTCGGTGCCCAGCACGAGGCCGGGGAAGAGGTTGGGTCGGCTGATGGTGCCTTCGTCGCGCAGCACGTTCTTGAAGTTCCAGCACAAGGGCACGGTGCGGGTGACGAGCCGGTTGCCGATGCGGTGAACGTGGACGACCGGGTTGCCGACCTGTCCGCGGCCAAAGCCGACGCCGGAGGGGTTGTGGCCGCTGAAATAGTAGGAGAGCTGCAGCTGGCGGCCGAAGTCGGCCACGTTGACCATCTGTTTTTTGCCGTGGAACCAATGCCAGCCCGCCGCGCCGTGGTCGAGGTTCACGCCGTAGCGCACCTGTCCGGATTCGATGTAGAAGATGTCGTCCATCGTGTCGCTTTCGGTCTCGTATTCCTGCAGCGGCCGTTCGCTGCGGGCGTAGGCGTAGCCGAGCACCTTGTCGGGCTCGTAGCCCTTCAGACGGTCGGTAGGCGTGGCGAGGGCATGGCGTTTTGTAGTCTTGTTGACGACCCGCTGCACCGGCGACATGCCGGGATAGGGCTGCGTCCAGGCATGGCCGAGCAGCTCGCCCTGCCCATACCCCGCCGGCGCCGGGCCGGTGTCGTCGAGATAGGCGCCGGTCGCCGGATTGAAATAGCGGTAGATCGGTGCCCGGTTTTCGCCGGGATCCTTGGCGAAATAATAGATGCGGCCATCCAGCTCCTTGGCGTTGGGCGGCGTCTCCTTGCTGTATTTGGCGATGTCCTCCCACTCGCTGCGGTAGCCGGTCAGGATTTTTACGCGTTGGATCACGTTCATCAGCACGGGTTTGATCCCGAAGGTTTCATCCGCGCGATCGTCCGCCACCAATTCGATGCGGTCGATCAGTACCGATTTCCCGACGTTGGCGCGCTCGGAGAGCAGGCGCAGGCTCAGGCGCTTGAGTTCACCCTGCCAGGAGGGCTCGCCGTTAAAATCGATATAGTGCTCCACCCATTCGCCCGGCGCGTGCCGCACGTCCAGTTTTCCGGACGCCGTCTTGCCGTTGAGGTCGGTCTGCCACCCCAGGAGAAAAGTTCCCGAAACCTTGTCGTCCGCCCTGATCCTCAGGCGGAGCGCCTTGTAGGTGCCGGTATCGAACCCGTATGCGGCGCTGCCCGCCATCGCTTCCAGCGGGATTTCCAGCGCATTGCCTTCGCCGGTAGCCGTCAGTTCAACGACCCCGACCGCCACGAGCTTCAAGGTGCATTGGCGGGGTATGAATTCGGAGACGGCGTCGTCGCAATTCGCCAGGGTCGTGCTGAATCCGCCGACCGACACCTCCGGGTTAAGCTGGTGGCGCGGGGCGGCCGCGCCGACGCCGGCGAGGCAAAGGAGAACGGTCTGGATGATGTGGCGGCGTCGCATGGGTTTTCCGTCTTTGCGTTACGGGGTAATGATTTCGATCCTGTCCAGCCGCAACGGACCGCCGGTTCCACTCTTGAAGAGCAGGCAGAGGGAGTGGGTGCCGGGCGTGTTGGCGAGCGTGCAGGAAATGGCGCGGTACTGACCGCCCGTATCGGGAATGGCACACGAGCCAAGTCGCGCGCCGTCGGGATTGCCTGCGTGGACATCGATCGATCCGCCGGGCGACGGGCTGGCGACGCGGAAGGAGAGGACGGCGTTCGGTGGCAGGTTCATTATGTTGGGATAGGTCAGCCGGCTGCCGTCTTGCAGGCCGCGCACCTCGAATCCGCCGTCGGGGCACTCGCCGACCTCGGCGTTTTCGGCGGCGAAATAATCCTCCGCTTCGATGCGGCCCCGGGCCGCGTCGTACTGCCCGACGCCGAGGGCGTCGAGGCGGACGGGCGCCATTTCGCCGTTGTCGCGGTAATGCACATAGCCGATGCAGGAGTCGCGGAAGTGGGTGTGGCGGCCGGGTTGGCTCTTGTCGTTGAAGATGTAGTACCACTGGTTGTTCCAAGTGAAAAAATTGCCGTGCCGGTCGTGCCAGAGGTCGTAGTCGCGGCTCTTGCCGATCTGGAACTCCGGGGCCGTGGTTTCGGGCGCGATCACCGAGCCCTTGTAGGTGTAGGGGCCGTAGAGGTTCGTGGAGATGGCGTAGAAGCTCGACCAGGAGAGGTAGTAGATGCCGTTGCGCTTGTGCAGCGAGGGTTTGTCGTCGGTCTTGCCCTCGCCGTAGGGGCCGAATTTCCGGTCCAGCTGCACCGGGCGCGGAGGCTCCGCCAGCGAGACCATGTCGTCGTTGAGGCGCACGATGAAAAAGTCGAAGGTTCCGTAGACCATGTAGGCGGCACCGTCCTCGTCGATGAGGATGTCCGGATCGCGCTGCTCCGTGGGCGTCAGGCCTTTGGGGACGAGCGGTTTCCCGATCGGATCGCGCCACGGTCCGGCGGGCGCATCCGCCACGGCCACGCCGATCTCGGTCGGGCCGGCCGAAAAATACCAGTAGTACGTTCCGTTCCTGGCGATGCCGAAGCCGGCCCAGCAGGAATCAGACGCCTTTCTGAGAAACGTATCCTCCGGATGGAGCGTGCCTTCCTGCCTCCAGTTGACCAGGTCGGCGGAAGACCACACCCACCAGTCCTTGGTCACGAACCCTTTGCTTTCCGGCGAAAAGTCGTGGGTGGCGTACACATAGACGCGGGCGCCGAAGACCACGGCATGCGGGTCGGTCAGGCCGATCCCCGGCATGATCGGGTTGCCGGCCCATGCCAGCGATCCGCCGAGCAGGGCCTGCATGGCGGGGTGCAATACTCTCTTTTTCATTCGTGCGCTCCGTTTCATGGCTGAATGCCCCCGGTTGAATTGTGCGTGTTGGGCGAGGTGTCAAGAGTCGTTCCCGACACGGTGACGACGACGCGGCGGTAATCCACCAAGGGGACGATATCGCTCCGGTCCCAGACTTCGAGAATCAGATGGAGTTCTTTGCCGCCGGCATCGGCGGGTACGGTGAAGCGTATCTCCGCGGCGTCCGCATTTTTGATCAGCAGTGCTTTGCCATAGGGCTTGCGACCCGCTTCGGGATAGATCCACCAGCGATAGCGGAGCGTGTCCTGGTCGGGGTCGCTGGAGCCGGAGGCGTCGAATGCTAGCACTTCGCCCGGTTTCGCCGTTTGCTTGAGAATCGTATTGCCGGGGTCGCCGTTCAGGACGGCATGCGGCGGGTGGTTGGCCTTTTCGTAGGGTTCGATGCACCAATCCATGCGCGCCTTGAAGTCGTTCCACATCGCCGGGCGCCAATGCCAGATGGGGGCATAGGAATCGTGATGCTCCTTTTGGTCTGTCGGGTCGATCCATCGATCCATGATGTTCACATCGGTATGCATGGCGTAGGGCCGATAGCTCTTTTCGGTGTCGGCGATATCCGCGTAGGGCGAGGGGGCATCGGCCTCTTTTTCGCTGGAATAACGACCGCTCCAGCCGCCCCACGAGGGCTCGGAGGAGTCGGTCAACCCATGGCAGACCAATCCCATCCACGGAATGGTGCCGCCGCCTTCAATGAAGTGGATTTTTCCTATGGAACGGGCCGGATAGCGTTCGCCCAATGCCCCGTGACGCGTTCGCACATGTTCTTTTGCCCAGTCGTCCTGCCCTTGCGGGCTGTAGTCGTACGGCTGCCAAAGGTACGGGCCGAGGTTGGTGTTGTCGGGGCCGCCATAGCAGCGGGTCTGGTTGCGGCTGCGAACCCAGTGGATGGCGGGAAATTCATGGCAGATCCACGCTCCGGCGTTGTCCTGCGCCTGGTTTTCAAAGATGCGTAGTTTGGCGATGAAGGCGTTGAGTTCCTCCGGCGAATGGGTGGCGCGGTAGTCGTAGAGTGCCTGGGCCAGCGTATTGTTGCCGGCGTTGACGACGATGTGGACGGGGCGCGGATCGGGCTTATCCACCGCCGCGATGATCAGCTTGGAACCTGCGGTGGACTTTCCGTCGCCAACGCCATCCATGCCATAGCCGGTCTGGCCGCTGGCCACGATGCGGTGCAAATATTCGGGCGTATGCCATCCGGTCGCGTGCCGCTGGAGATTGGTGAACACCTGCGCGTAGCCGTCGATGAGTTGATGGAACAGCTCCGGGTGGACGAGCTGCTTATACGGCTTTTTTGCGGTGGGGCGCAGGAATTTTCCGGTCACGGCGATCAACCCCTCCAACTCCATTTCGTTGGAGCAGACCAGCAGGTGGGCCATCTGTTGCTCTTCGTCGGGCTCGTTGCCCATGTCCGCCAGGACGATCAGGCGGGCACGCTCCGGTGCGGGCGCGGCGGTGGCCGCCAGGGAAGCGGCGAGCG
>JBGSLE010000029.1:0-3211 GCA_041740875.1 Pontiella sp.
GTCGCCGTTGAGGTCGGCGACGATCAGGCGGGAGGTGCCGTTCTTGAAGCCGTGGATCTCCAGCGGCTGGAAGCCGAAGTCGCGCCCGGTCGCCGCGGTGGCGGCGAGCGCGGCGCAGAGGAACAGGCGGGTTGGGCGGGGCGTTGGCTTCATGCGTCCGGTCAGTATTTGAGGATGATCTTCTGGTGCAGTCCGCCGGGCATGGCTTCGGTGTACTGGTACGAGACATTGAAGAACGAGGCGATGTGGCTGGCCGGCGGCAGCTTATTGAAGTCCGGCGGAGGGAGGACGGAGCCGCTGGTAGCCCATTTCTGGGTGATGAGCGAGGCGTACTGGGGCTTGGATAGTTCGCGCACGACCGCGTCCATGTTCTTTTTCCAATCGATTGCGCTGAAGGCGAAGGCTTGCGGCGGAACGATCGCGCGCAACCCCGCAACGAGTGCGGTACGCTCGAAGGCCTGGTTGGCGGCGGCGCCGGAAGATTCGCTGCGGATCACCTGGCGCAGGCCATCGGGGTGTCCGTAGAGCAGGTAGTTTCCGGCGACGGCGAAGCCGGAGGGGTTTTCGGCGTCGGCCCCCTTGAAGGCGTAGATCTTATGGTCGAGGAATTCCTGGATGTCGAGGCTGGCGGCGACCTGCGGTTGGAGGGCGGGGGCGGCCATGGCCGATTCGAGGCCCTTCTTGAACGCCATGCCGTCCTTGAGATCGACCGCCACCACGGAGATTTGCTTGCCGCCATCGACGACGGAGAAGGAGAGGTATTGGGTGCCGAGGTTGGCCAGCAGGTCCTGTTCGAAGTTGATGCCGGTCTGCGCCTGGAGCATGGCGAGGATCATGTCGAACTGCGGCTTGGCGGCGGGCATGGCCGAGGCGATGGCGTTGGGGATCTCCTGCCAGAAGCGCAGTAGGTTGAAGCGGCCGACCTCGATCGAGGCGATGGATTCGGGGATGAAGGAAACTGTCGGCAGTTCGGAGGGCTGGACATCGAGGATGGTGAAGATGCCCTTTTGCAGGTCGGTAACCTTCAAGGTGTTGTCGGCCACCATTTCGTCGTCCTTGAGTTCGACCCGGCAAGTCAGGCTGTCGATCGCCATGAAGCCGAGCGCCTCAAGCACCGCCATCTGCTCGGGGGCGGTTTTTTCCTTTTCCAGCGTTTGCTGGATGAGCTGCGCGAGCGGAAGGTTGAGGTCGAGCACGGGGTTGCCTTTTGGCTCCTTGACGGCGTCCTTGCCTAGGCGGACAATCGATTGCTCGACCCATTCCTGCGTGTGCCCGAGGATGAAGGTGTTGCCGACGTGCGCCTGCCACGACGATTCCGCCTCCGGGGTGCCGGGGTTTTGGATGTGCTGGATGACCGCCACGTCCTGGAAGCTGCCCTTGACGATTTCGAACGGGGTTCCCGCGATCTCCTTGAGCTGGGCGTCGAGTTCGAGGCTGCGCGCGAAATCCTCCTTGGACATGGCGGCGATGATGTAGGGGTCTTCGGTTGCGGGATCGAAGGCGAGCACCAGTTCGCCGTTGAGCATCTTGAACTGCGCCAGCATCATCTCGTCCTCGGCATCGGTTTCGCCATCAAACAGGAATTCCTGCCAGACGTCGGCTTCGGGGTTGCCCATGAAATCCTTGAACTGCGGATCGGCCCAGAGCTTGCCGATCGGGGATTGCTTGATCTTGGCGAGGAAACCGGCGGTGTTGGAGATGCGGACGTAGCTCTGGGCGGAGGGCGGTGCCAGCTCCGTGCGTTCGAGCGCGAATGAGCAGGCGGGCAGGGTGAACAGCAGGGCGGCGATGGCGGTTTTACGGCAGGGGTGCATGGTCTGGCTCCTTATGTTGTGAAGAGAATCGGCCGGGACGGCTCGGCGGGTCGGGATAGACGAATCCGGACTCGGGGTTGGCGGCGTTGTAGGCAAAGGCGTCAATGTGGTCGAGGATATACTTGGCGTGCAGCGCCGGAATGGCGAAGTTGAGCCCCTCCATCGAAGGGACGCCCATGTTGATGACCCCGATCACCTGGCCGCGTGCGTTGAAGAGCGGGCCGCCGGAGTTGCCGGGGTTGACCGGTGCATCGACCTGCAGGTAGAGGATGCCGCCAAAGTTGCGGTGCGTCTGGCTGAGCACGCCCTCGGTGACGGTGCGTTCAAGCCCGAGCGGATTGCCGATGGCGAAGACGGTTTCGCCAATCCCCATCGTATCCTCGGGAGCGAAGATGACCGGCGTGATTTCGGTATCGAATGCCTTCAGGCGCAGGATGGCGAGGTCGTGGAACGGGGCGGTGGCGACGATTTCGACCTCCTTGTGGACGATGCGGCGAAGCACCTGCCCCTCCTGGAGGAACTGGGTGACGGCAATTTTCTTTTCGCCGGCAATGACGTGGAAGTTGGTGATGAGGTAGCCCTGCCTGTTGATGAAGAAGCCGGAGCCGAGGCCGGTGGCGGTCTTGACGAGCACGACGGAGGGGGCGTAGAGCTTGGAGGCTTCGGCGGTGGTGATGCGTTCGGGCGATTGGATGGCGTAGAGCCGGTTGGTGTCGGTGGCGGGAACGGTGCCCTCGACGGCCTGCTCGTCCTGGATGTCGAGGATTTCGCCGCGCGGGATGCGCAGCACGTCGAAGCCGAGGTCGACCACCACGGCGTCTTCCGCATCCTTGAGGATCGGCGCCTGCACGAGGCTTCCGCCCTTGAGGGCCACATGTTCGGCCTGTGCGAGCAACGGCCAACCGGCCAGCAGTATAAAAAGTCGCTTCATCATATCGCTACCAAGCAAGAGGGAAAATTTTCGGGATGCTACCGCATGGCCCCGGGCCGTGTCACCCGTAAAGCCGCCGGACTTCGCCGGCGATCGCCCGGATTCCTTTTTCCACGGTGGCGTCGTCCTGGGCGTAGGTGACGCGGATGCATTCGGATTTGTGCGGCCAAGGGTCGTTTTCCAGCCCCGGGAAAAAGTGGTGGCCGGGGATGACGAGGGTGTTGCGGAGTTTGAGCCGTTCGTAGAGTTCCCGGGAGGTACAGGGCAAATCCTGGAACCAAAGCCAGAGGAAGATGGCGCCTTCGGGCTTGTGGATGCGGCAGGGCAGGCCGGCGAGTTCCTGGCGGAAGAGGCCGAGGGCGCGATCGGCCTTGCGCTGGTAGAAGGGTTGGACGATGTCGCGGCTCAGCTGCATGATTTCGCCCGAGCGGACGAGGTCGATCGCCAGGCGCGCGCCGAGGCCGCC
>JBGSLE010000030.1:0-5684 GCA_041740875.1 Pontiella sp.
GTGTAGCGCTGGATGGCGTTCATGCGGTCGCGCGCGGCGTCGACCATGGTACCGCCGGGGGAGAGCATGAGGTAGGCGAAGGCCTTGTGGTGGGAGCGGCCGACGCGCCCGCGCAGTTGGTAGAGGTCGGAGAGGCCGAAGCGTTCGGCGTTTTCGACGATCATGGTGTTGCAGTTGGGGATGTCGACGCCGCTTTCGATGATGGTGGTGCAGAGCAGGACGTCGAAGCGGCCCTGCACGAAGGCGTGCATGATTTCGGAGAGTTCGGTTTCGCCCATCTGGCCGTGGGCGACGGCGATGCGCGCCTCGGGGACGAGCGCGCGCAGGCGGTTGTCGACGTGGTGGATGGTCTTGACGCGGTTGTGGAGGTAGAAGACCTGTCCCTCGCGGTGGAGTTCCATGCGGATGGCGGCGGCGATGATCTCCTCGTCGTAGGGGATGACGACGGTATCGACCGGCTGGCGTTCCTGCGGGGCGGTCTTGATGGTGCTGAGGTCGCGCACGCCGGTGAGGCTCATGTAGAGCGTGCGGGGGATCGGCGTGGCGGACATGGTGATGACATCGACCTGCTTGCGCAGCTCCTTGAGGTATTCCTTGGCCTCGACGCCGAACCGCTGTTCTTCGTCGATGACAACCAGCCCGAGGTTGCCGAACTGGACATCGCCGGAGAGCAGCCGGTGGGTGCCGATGAGGATATCGACCTCGCCGGCGCGGGCGGCGTCGAGCGTGCGGTTTTGCTGGGCGCGGGTGCGGAAGCGGCTGACCATGTCGATGCGGACGGGGAAGGCGGCCATGCGTTCGGTGAAGGTGTCGTAGTGCTGCTGGGCGAGGATGGTGGTGGGAACGAGCACGGCGACCTGCGCGCCATCCATGACCGCCTTGAACGCGGCGCGCATGGCGACCTCGGTCTTGCCGAAGCCGACGTCACCGCAGAGCAGGCGGTCCATGGGGCGGGTTTTTTCCATGTCGTTTTTCAGTTCCTCCGAGGCCGTCAGCTGGTCGGGGGTTTCGGTATAGGGGAAGGCGGCCTCGAACTCGGCCTGCATGGCGGTGTCCTTGGAAAAGCGGTGGCCGCGCTTGGCCTGCCGCTCGGCCTGGGTTTGCAGCAGCTTCGCCGCGAGGTCCTGCACGGCCTCCTCGGCGCCGGCCTTGTCGGTCTTCCATTTTTTCCCGCCGAGCGTGTGCGGTTTCGGCACCTGCTTACCCATGCCTTTGTAGCGGGTGAGGATATGGGCCTGGGTGACGGGCAGGTAGACCTTTTCGCCCTTCGCGTATTCGATGGCGAGCACCTCCATGCTTTTCCCGCTGAAGGTGGTTTCG
This sequence comes from Pontiella sp., assembly GCA_041740875.1. GTDB lineage: Bacteria > Verrucomicrobiota > Kiritimatiellia > Kiritimatiellales > Pontiellaceae > Pontiella. The sequence goes on from JBGSLE010000030.1 coordinate 1,321, forward strand.
ACGATGCCGAGGTATTTGCCGACGCCGTGCTCGACATGGACGACGAAATCGCCGGGTTGGATATCGGCCGCTTCCGAGACGCGCTCCTGCTGCCGGTGGAAGCGTTTGGCGCTGCGGGCGTGGGCGCTGCGGTTGGTGTGGTAGGCGTAGAAGTCGCTCTCGGTGACGATGAGCAGGTGGCGGGCGGGGTCGACCGCGCTTTCGTGCAATACGCCTTCATGCAGCGCGAGCGCCGGGAAGCCTTCGATGGATTGGTAGAGTTCGGTAAAGCGGGCGAGCGTGCCTTTGGTCTCGAAGAAAAAATGGATGCTCCAGCCCTGCGCGGCATCGGCGCAACGCTCTTCGACGAACCGCCGCCGGGTCCGTTCGGCCTCCTTCGGGGAGAGGTTGAGGGAGGGGGCCGCGAGGCGCGTGTCGTAGAAGGAGAAACCCGTCGTGAGGCGTGACGATTGAGGCGTGACGATTTCAGATTGCGGATTGACGATCAGCGTGTTTTCCGGGAGCAGGCCGGGTAGGGGGCAGGTTTCCTCCCCGGCAAAACCAAAGTCCATTTGGGGCAGCTGGACGGCGGCGATCTTCTCGATGGAGCACTGGGTTTGGTCGTCGAAATAGCGGATGGAGTCGATCTCGTCGCCAAAGAATTCGATGCGGACGGGTCGGGGGGCGCCGGGGGGCCAGCAGTCGAGGATGCCGCCGCGCCGCGCGGCTTCGCCTTGCGCATAGACCTCGACGCCAAATTCGTAGCCGGCCCCGGCCATCCATTCGGCCAGCTCCTCCATCTCTTGCGCGTCGCCTACCGCCAGGTTGCGGACGGCCTGCCTGGCGGGGTTGGCGATCGGCACTTCCTGGTCCATCGCCTGGGGGCAGGAGACGATGATGAACGGCTTTTTTTCAGCCAGGTGCTGGACGAGCTTGAGGTGCTCGCCGAAGACCGCCGGATCCTTTTCCATGGGCTGGAAAAGATGGATATAGGGGTAGGGCGTGCTCGCCGAGCGCGCCGTTACGTCTTTTGCGTCTATCGAGGGCGGACGGCCCGGCGGTCCGTCCCTACCTTGAACGAACGTACGGATCGACTCGTGGAGCTTTTCCATCTCCCGCACGTCGGCGGCGATCCAGAGCACGTTGAGGCCCGCGATGTTGAAAAGGTCGAGGCAAAGCAGGGCCTGGGCGCTGACGGGGGCGTCGGCCACCCTGGCCGCGCCGGGTTGGATGCCATTGAGCGCCGCCCGGTCGATCCCGAGGGTTCCGCTGGCTGGTTTTTGGGATGCCATGGCGGGGAATGTAGGCCAGAAGGCGCAAGAATGGAAGATTGGAAGGGTGGACTTTGCGCGCTGGATCGCTATGATCCCCCGACCGTCGAGATGGGGGTTCCAATGGCAGGCACGAAAAAACTAAACGAGATTTCATGGCAGGATTTCAAATCGCTGCCGTTGCAGGAAAAGGGTGCCTATTTCCAGGGCGCCACGCCGCATACGCTGATCGCCCAGCAGTTTTCCAGGGAGATCCTTAACGAGCTCTGCACGCTGGCGACGCGGATCAAGCGCATCTCCAAGCGCCGCGAGGGGGCCAATTTCCTCAAGACCGTGCTTTCGGACAAGCGGGCGATGCTCTACTTCGCCCAGCCGTCGTCGCGCACCTACCTCTCCTTCAACGCGGCCTGCCAGATCCTCGGCCTGGATACGATGGATGTGCGCGACAGCTCGACCTCGAGCGAGGTGAAGGGCGAATCGCCCGAGGATTCGGTCCGGACCTTCAGCTCCTATGCCGACCTCATCATCATGCGCCACCCCGTCGGCGGCTTCGCCGAACGCGTGGCCTGGCTGCTGTCCCACTCCAACCGGACGATCCCGGTGATCAATGCCGGCTCCGGCGCGGACCAGCACCCCACGCAGGCGTTGCTCGACATCTACACCCTCGAACGCAGCTTCGAGACGGGCGGGGGCATCGACGGAAAGACCGTGGTCTTCGTGGGCGACCTGATGCGCGGGCGGACGGTGCGCTCGCTGGCGTGGCTGCTGACGCTCTACAACGACATGACCCTCTATTTCGTCGCCCCGCCGCAACTCCAGATCAGCCAGGATGTCCTGGACCTGCTCGACCAGGCGGGGACGCGGTATGTCGTCACCCATGATTTCGCGGCCACCATGCCGATCGCCGACGCCATCTACATGACCCGCATCCAGGACGAATGGGATACGGAGGGCGAAAGCAGCACGATCGACACCTCCGGCTACTGCATCGCGGCCGAGCACATGGGCCTGTTGAAGGAGACGGCGGTCATCATGCATCCGCTGCCGCGCCGCAAGGAGATCAGCACCGACATCGACAACGATCCGCGGGCGATCTACTGGCGGCAGATGCGCAACGGGATGTGGATCCGCGCCGCGCTCATCCTCACCACCTTCGGGCGGCAGGACGAGGCGAACCGCTATTACGACAGCTATAAACCGAACAACTGACGAGTGACGATGGAGCCGTGATCTGTTTCACGACTCACCCGTCACGTCTCACGAGGAAAATATACCATGAAGCATTTGATTTCGTTGAAGCAATGGAGCCCGGAGGAGATCCGGCGGGTGTTGGATCTGGCCAAGGACGTGAAGGCCCATCCGGAAAAGTATGCCAACGCCATGGCGCGCAAAACGCTGCTGATGATCTTCGAGAAGCCGAGCCTGCGCACCCGGCTCTCCTTCGAGGCGGGGATGACGCAGATGGGCGGCCACGCCATCTACTACAACACCAGCACCTCGCCCATGGGCAGCGGCAAGGAGAGCATCAGCGACTCCGTCAAGACCGCCTCGCGCTTCGTCGATGTCATCATGGCGCGGCTCTTCAAGCATGAAGACCTGCTCGAAATGGCGCGCTACGCAACGGTGCCGGTCATCAACGCGCTGACCGACGACAGCCACCCGTGCCAAATCCTGGCCGACCTCCAGGCGATCGAGGAAAAGAAGGGCAGGCTGGCCGGGCTCAAGCTGGCCTATCTCGGCGACGGCTTCAACAACGTGACCCACTCGCTGATGAACGGCGGCACCAAGATGGGGATGCATGTGAGCGTGGGTTCGCCCGCAGGCGCGGCCTATTCGCCGCGCGCCGACGTGGTGGAATGCTGCCGGGAATTCGCCGCCGCATCGGGCGGTTCGCTGACCGTGACCGACGATCCGGTGGCCGCCGCCAAGGATGCCGACGTGGTCTACACCGACTCCTGGATGAGCTACCACATCCCCAAGGACCAGGAGCAGGCGCGCATCGCCAAGTTCATGCCGTACCAGGTCAATGCCGCCCTCATGGCCCACGCCAAGCCGGACGCCGTCTTCATGAACTGCCTGCCCGCCATCCGCGGCTGCGAGCAGACGGCGGAGGTCATCGACGGCCCGCAATCGATCGTTTTCGACGAGGCCGAAAACCGGTTGCACGCCCAGAAGGCCGTCATCCTGACGCTTTGCAAGGCCCTCTAAGGATTCGCGGCCGTGATGCTGAAGGATTTCGCTGCGTTCATTTTGGATCTGGATGGAACCCTGATCGATTCGGAGGGGTACCACGCCCGGGCGTTCGCCGACGCCGTGCTGGCGCAAAGCGGCTATGCGCTCAACGCCGCCGAGGAAAAGGAGTTTTTCGGAAGCCACAGCCTGCGTTTCACCGAAATCCTCAACCGGCGCCATGGACTGTCGCTGGATCCGGTCCGGGTGCTGGAGCATAAGCGCCGCCGCGTCCACGAAATATTCGAGGCCAAGCCGTTCCATGGCGCGCTCGACTTCCTGCAGGCGTGGCATGGCCGCAAACCGATGGCGCTGGCGACCAATTCGCCCCTCGGCTTCGTGATGCCGGCCTTGGAGAAGGCCGGTTTGAAACGCTTTTTCGACCACATCACGACGGCGGACGAAGTGGCCCACCGCAAGCCTTCGCCGGAAATCATTGAAGTCACGCTGCGGAAACTGGGCGTCGAACCGCTCAAAACGCTGGTGTTTGAAGACCAGTTGATCGGGATCGAGGCGGCGCGCGCCGCCGGTACGCACGTCGTGGCGGTGGACAACGGCCAAGGCGTCTCCTTCCCGGCCGATGTGGTTGTCCGCACATGGCGCGATTTGCTCGGCGGACAGGAGATGGAATGATGGAACCGAGACTGCTTATTTTCGATCTGGATGGAACGCTCATCGACTCGCGGGCGGATCTCGCCGAGAGCATCAACCACATGCGCCGCTGCTTCGGGTTGGAGGAACTCTCCCTCGAGACGGTCAGCGGCTATGTGGGCGACGGCGTCCGCAAGCTGGTCGAGCGTTCGTTGCAGGGAACCGGCGCGGACTATGCCGAAGGGCTGCGGCTGAACAAGGAATACTATTTTTCGCACCTGACGATCCACACCA
>JBGSLE010000031.1:0-5195 GCA_041740875.1 Pontiella sp.
TCGAAGCCGGTGGCGATTTCAAGCCGGCCGCCATCGCCAACGCGAATGCCGTTGGCATCGCCCCTGATATCGATTCCCCCTTGCGCGACCACCGTTCCGCCGGAGGAAACCTTGAGGAAATCGTTGGTGGAGTCGAATGTCCGGCCAACGGCAAGGGTGCCAGCGATCTCCCAGCGCGAACCGGCTCCGGAAACCGTGGCCGAATTGTTTTCCGACGACCAGCCTGAACCCGGGCCGGTTCCGATGCCCACGTCCGCCGAGGAGACGATCGCGCCGTCGGCCACTACGAGCCGGTTGCCCGAAGCGCGCGCCCCCCCGATCACGAGTTGCCCGCTCTCCCAGCGCGAGCCTTTTCCCGTGACGGTCGCTGAGTTGTTGTTTCCAGGGTAGATGACTCCGTCGGAATAGCCGATCACGGCCGCTCCACTGGTTGCGGTGGCTCCGCTATTGACCAACAAGCTCGCTCCGGATGCGCGGTAGCCGACCGTAAGCAGGTTGGTGAACGAGAGGGAGGAACGCGCCCCGGAAACCTCCACTTGGTTCTTCCAGTCGAAATTGTAGCGGCCGATGAAGCAGCTTGATCCGGCCACCGACCCACCGTCGGCAATGGAGAGCCGGTTTTTGAATGAATAGCCTTCCCCGATCACGAGCGCTCCGCAGCTCCAGAACGAGCCCGCACCGGAAACGAGCGCCGTATTGTCGCGGGCCACTAGGGAATCGCCGAAGTTGGGCCAGGATCCGCGCCCGATGTAGCTGCCAGAACTGCGGACGACGCCTCCTTCAGTAAGTGAAAGGAGGTTCGAATCGCCGCCGTATCCGACGACCAGCAGTTCCGCAGCCCAGCTCGGATCGCCGCCCTTCACCTCCGCAAAAACGCCGTTTTCAAGGTTGCCGACGTAGAGGTCGGCCGCGAAGGTGTTGCGAACGGCCAAGGCGGCTAAAACTACCACAGGGAGCATACGATTCATGGCGGGCTCCTTTTGCTGCAAAGCCGACCGCAGTTTTGTTCCTAGGGAAAAACATGCAAGCACAAACTACTGCCGGTAAGCAAGTTGGGTTGAATGGGTGGCGAAGCAGGCCAAGAAGCGCTTCGACGCCGCCGGCATCACTATTCCGTTCCCGCAGCGCGACGCCCATCTCTACGAACACCGGCCCGCATAGGGTTGCGTTTTTGCTGATCGAGGATGCGGGTCTTGAAGAAGACCAAACCGCCGGCGAGCAGCATGAGCAGGCCGGTGGCCGGCTCCGGAATCACGGCGAGCGTACCGGTTGAATAGAGCGCGGAGGTGTCCCACTCCAGGCCGTCCGCCAAGGCGGACGCCTCGATGGTGGCAAACTGGCCGCTGACGCCCCCGTTCCAGTTGAAAAGGTCGAAGACCGCTCCGTTCGTGGGTGAAAACGCATGTAGGAAGGCCAGCTCCAGCGTACCGCCCAGCGTAGCGAGGCCGGTGACGGCGAGCCGGTCGTGCTCCGTGCCCGGTAGGTAGCCGCCGAGTTCGATCTCCAGCGTGCCGGAGGCAATTAAGTCGCCGCCGATTTCGAGTTGGCCTCCATCGCCGATGCGGATGCCGTTGCCTTCGCCGCGGATGTCGATGTCGCCGTTCACGGCCACCGTACCGCCCGCACCGATGGCCAGCCGGTTGTTGGTGGCATCGACGAGGCTGCCGATCTCCAGCCTGCCGGAAACATCCCAGCGCGAGCCGGAGCCCGAAACCGTGACGGTATTGTTGTTGGCGTCGTAGATCGTGCCATCGGAAAAGCCAATGGTGCCTTGCGCGCTGGAAGCCGCCGCCCCGCCGGCGATGTGCAGGCTGGCGCCGGAGGCGCGGTAGCCGACGGTGATGGCGTTGTCGATGGAAAGCAGGGATCCGGAACCCGATACCTCCAGTTGGTTGTTCCAGTCGAAATTATAGCGGCCCACGGTACAGCTGTTGCCATGCACGATCCCTCCGCCGGCGATGGAGAGGCGGTTGTCGAAGGAACGTCCTTCCCCCACCACCAAGGTTCCGCAGTTCCAGGTGGAGCCAGCGCCGGAGACAAGCAGCATATTTGCGCGGGCCACCAGATAGTCGGGGATGTTGGGCCACGTTCCCCGGCCAACGAAACCGGCGGCGCTGTTGACCGTGCCGCCCGCGATGATGGAGAGAACGTTTGAGTCGCCGCCGTATCCGACCGCGAGCTCGGCGACCTCCAGCGGCGAGTTGGCCGTCGAAACCTCGGCTTCGAACCCATTTTCCTGGTAGCCGATGTACAGGTTGGCCGCGTCGGCAGGGCGGCTGGCGGAAGCCGCCAGCACCAGTCCGAACAAGAGTTTTTTCATCGCGGATCCTTTCATGCGTTCGAGGAGCGGAGTTTCATGCATGAGCGCAAACATGCAAGAGGAAACGGGTTGTGAATTTGCATACTCTTACTTGTGATACGGGATTTGGTCCTTGCCGGCCATGGCTGCGGTAACCCGTGGCACCGGTTTTTGAGGCCATATGGAACTTGTCCGATCCTGCCGTGCAAGGCAGAGTGCGCGGCGGATTTTTCTTGGGGGGCCGCCATGTTCAAGACCGTGGACGAAGTCGATTGGGACAACTGGGATCCGAAGGTGCGCGCCACGCTCCTTTTCGTGATCCGCGATGGATTGATCCTGCTGATCCATAAAAAGCGCGGATTCGGCAAGGGCAAGATCAACGGCCCCGGCGGCAAGCTGGAACCGGGCGAAACGCCGCAGGCGTGCGCCATCCGAGAGACGCAGGAGGAGTTGTGCATCACCCCGACCGGCGTCGAGTTTTCCGGCGAACTCCATTTCCAGTTCACGGATGGGAATTCCATTCATGGCCATGTCTTCACCGCCACCGGCTACGAGGGCGAACCCACCGAAACCGACGAGGCGATCCCTCTCTGGTGCTCCATCGACGAGCTGCCCTTCGAGCGGATGTGGGAGGACGACCCCACCTGGTTTCCGCATATGCTCGAAGGCCGGCGGTTTTCCGCCCGCTACATTTTCGACGATGATCGCATGCTCGATGCCGTGATCGATTTGGATTAGGGACTTTCCCGCCACAGGCCGGGCGCGTCTTCCTTGTTGCGCCGGCGTTGGCGAAATGCCAGCAGGCCGGCGCCAATGCCGATCAGCGGCAGGGTGGAGGGTTCGGGAACCAGCGCGACATTGTCGATGCCGACATTGCCGATAAATTCGTCGCCGATGGCTCCGACCGGTATGGCGGCGGACAGGATCCGTATGTTTTTTATGTTTCCGAGCGTGTCGGCGAAGGATTCGCGATCCGATTCCCCCATGATGTTGCCCACAACGACCATTTCGGATTCCGCTATAGGCAGGAAGACGCGGGTCCATGGCGAAAGGGTTGAAAGGACGACGGCGGTCTTGTTGACAAACCAGGTGCCGCCCGGTTGCTGGGGCGATGCGCGGTTGCCAAGGGCCAGCCGAAGATAGACGACATCTAAATCGCTCCTGTTCACAATGTCCAGTTGGAGGCCGGTAACCCCCGTCCCGTAATAGTCGCCCGTCCATTCCGGGGCCTGGTTGAACGTAACCATCTTCCCGTACACCCCGGAGCCGTCGGCGGCGATATCGAGGTAGGGATTGCCCGGGGAAATTCCATCGATGGTGCTGGTGGCCCAGGGTTGCCAGTCTTCGGCACCGCTGTCGAACGTGCTGGCGGCGAAGATCGGGTCGGCCGCCAGGCTGCTTGGCAATGCCGCAATCAGCAAAAGACGGAGGATAAGGGCGAAGTGTGTGTGCATAGGCAGCCTTGTCAACCGAGGATACCCAGCGGGTAGGGCGTCGTTGCGGGATCAAAAAAGTTTTCGGCGTTGGGAAAGAGGGTTGCCAGTTCGGCGGGCGGCACGCCGAACCACGACGCCAGCTCGGCGCAATAGGGATCGACCGCCGTGGTCGGGAGCAGCCGGCCGCGGCCAATATCCAGCGGATTTCCGGGGGCCAGTTCCGGGTAGTGGCCGTAGATCCTTCCGCCGTTGACCGGGCCGCCCACCATAAAGGCGTTGCCGCCCCAGGCATGGTCGGATCCGGCGCCGTTCGAGGTCAGCGTGCGCCCGAAGTCGGAGGCCGTGAACAGCACCACGTCGTTCTGCAAGCCAAGTGTACCTAGCTTGTTCCAGAAGGATTCGATGGCGGCGTTGATTTCCGTGAAGAGGTTTTCCTGCGACAGGATCAATTCGTTGTGGTGGTCCCATCCGCCGCGTTCGACAAAGAAGATTTGCCGCTGCATGCCCAGCGTCGTGCGGGCGGCGAGGATCTCGGCGACGGTTCGCAGCCGGGAGCCGGTTTGGGTTGTCGGGAAATCCGCACTAAAGTCGAAGGGGCTCACGGCGGAGTCGAAGGACACCGCCGCATCGATGGCGGAACGGGTGCTTCCGGCGAGCGTTTTCTGGTAGAGGCTGCCATAGGTCTGCGCCAGGATGTTGTCCACGGCGTTCGCATGCGTCGGGTTGCCGTACTCTTTGAGCAGCACGACCCCCGTGGGGGCGGTGATGTAGGGGATGGAGGTGGGTCCCACCTGGAAGACATTGTTTCCGGAGAGGGAAATGTTCATGCCGACGGGTGCGCCGAGATTGGCCTCGTTCATGAGGTCGGCCATGCGCCCCGCCCAGCCCTTGGGGCCTGCGCCGCGGACTTGGGGCACGAGGGTTTGCCAGTGCAGCTGTTCGTCGGCATGGGAGAACAGGCCGACTGGCGTCAGGGTGCTTCCGGCGTTGTACTGCGCAAGGGAGGTGGGTTCGACCAGCGTGCCCACGTTGCTGACGAAGGCGAGATCGCCCGCATTGTAGCGGGTCTGTAGGAACGGAAGGCGGTGGTGGATGCCGAAATCCGCAAAGGATTGGCCTGCGGAGGTGATGGGAAGCAATTCGGTGGCGCTATCCAGCGCCAATCCGCTGCGGGCTGCGGAGTATTCGGCATAGGCCGTTGGATCCCTTGGCACCAGCAGGTTGAACGAATCGTTCCCGCCGGCAAGGAAGAGGCAGACGAGCGCCTTGTAGTCGGTGAGGGGGGCGGCGTAGGCGGCGCCTTCCATCATTTTCAAGGTGAACAGGGTGGAGGCGATCGATGCCGTGCCAACCGCGGCGCAGTTGACCTGCTTGAAGAACTCTCTTCGTGTCGTTGCGTGTCTTGGGTTCATGGAGGCTCCTCAATGAAGTACATTGAATTCGGGCAGGAGGCCAAAGAG
>JBGSLE010000032.1:0-12418 GCA_041740875.1 Pontiella sp.
GGTCGGCGCCTTCCACGGCCTCTCGCGCTCGCGCTCCGACGCGCGCCGCTACCCGGCCATCGATCCGCTCGACTCCTGGAGCAAATACCCCAGCGTGGTCGATGAATCCGACGTGGCGCAGGCCCGCAAGGTGCTGCGCAACGGCAACGAAGTAAACCAGATGATGAAGGTGGTCGGCGAGGAAGGCACCTCGATCGACGACTTCGTGCTCTACCTGAAGTCGGAATACATCGACGCCACCTATTTGCAGCAGAACGCCTTCAACGAAACCGACGCGGCCAACTCGGTCGACCGGCAAAAGTATGTGTTCGGCAAGTTGCTCAAGATCATGAAAACCAAGATGAAGTTTGCCGACAAGAACCAGGCGCGCAGCTTTTTCCAGAAGCTGACGCAAACCTGCAAGGACTGGAACGGCGCGGCGTTCGAATCCGACGAATTCAAACAAATAGAAGAGCGCATGGACAAGATGCTCGCGGAGGTTTCCGATTATGCAGAATAAGGTCTACCACCGGATTGAACAGATTACCGGCAACGTCATCGTCGTGAAGGCCGAAGGCGTGGTCAACCGCGAGCTGGCCCAGGTCGATTCGGCCCACGGCACGTCGCTCGCCCAGGTGATCCGCCTGGAGCGCGAAAACGTCTACCTGCAGGTCTTTGCGGGCGGGCGCGGCGTGGGCACCGACGACAAGGTCCGCTTCCTCGGCCGCGCCATGCAGGTGCCCTTTTCCGAAAACCTGCTCGGGCGCGTCTTTACCGGTTCCGGCGTCCCCCGCGACCACGGCCCCGTGATCTCCGAGAACATGACCGAGATCGGCGGCCCGTCGGTCAACCCGGCCAAGCGCATCATTCCGCGCAACATGGTCCGCACCGGCATCCCGATGATCGACGTCTTCAACTCGCTGGTCGAATCGCAGAAGCTGCCGATCTTCTCGGTGGCGGGCGAGCCGTACAACGACCTGCTGGCGCAGATCGCCCTCCAGGCCGAAGTGGACGTGATCATCCTCGGCGGCATGGGCCTCAAGCACGACGACTACCTCTTCTTCCGCGACACGCTGGACGAGAGCGGTGCCCTTTCGCGTAGCGTCATGTTCGTCCATACCGCCTCCGACCCGACGGTGGAATGCCTGCTCGTGCCCGACATCGCCTTGGCCGTCGCCGAAAAGTTCGCCTTGGAAGACAAGCGCGTGCTGGTGCTGCTGACGGACATGACCAACTTTGCCGACTCGATGAAGGAAGTGGCCATCACGATGGAGCAGATCCCGTCGAACCGCGGCTATCCGGGCGACCTCTACTCGCAGCTGGCCGCCCGCTACGAAAAGGCGGTCGACTTCGAAGGCAGCGGATCGATCACGATTTTGGCCGTCACCACGATGCCTGGCGACGACGTCACCCACCCGGTTCCCGACAACACCGGCTACATCACCGAAGGGCAGTTTTACCTCAAGAACGGGCGCATCGAGCCGTTCGGTTCGCTCAGCCGCCTCAAGCAGCAGGTGAACAACCGCACCCGCGAAGACCACCGGACGATCATGGACACCATGATCCAGCTCTACGCCTCCTTCCGGGAAACGCTGGAAAAGCAGTCGATGGGTTTCCGCATGAGCGACTGGGACAGCAAGCTGCTCAAGTATGGCGAGCGCTTCGAACGCGAAATGATGGACATCAGCGTGAACATCCCGCTCGAAGGCGCGCTCGACAACGGCTGGCGGATCCTCGCCGACTGCTTCGAGCCCTCCGAAACCGGCATCGCGTCGAAGCTCACCGAAAAGTTCTGGCCGAAAACCGAAAAGTAAGGGCGGGTTGTAGCCGCCCATACCCGCAGGCAAACTGGTATGGCAAAAATCAAGTTAACCAAAAACGAGCTCAAGGCGCAGCGCGACGCGCTGGCGCGCTTCAACCGCTATTTGCCGACGCTCCAGCTCAAGAAGCAGCAGTTGCAGATGGAGATGCGCAGGCTCGACCAGGAAATCCTGGAAAAGCGCGACGAGGAGCAGGAGGCCCGCGCCAAGCTCAGCTCGTGGATCCAGCTCTACTCCGAGCCCGTCGATCTGTCGCCCTACGCCGAAGTGCTTGCCCTCGAAACCTCGGCCGGCAACATTGCCGGGGTGAACATTCCGGTGCTCGATCGGCTGGTCTTCAAGGAAGTGCAGCCGGATCTTTTTGAAACGGACGCCTGGATGGACGAAGGCATCCGCGTGCTCAAGCAGCTCACCCGGTTGCGGATGGAACGCCAAATCCTCGAAGAGCAGCACCGCCTGCTGGCCGAGGAGCTGCGCACCACCACGCAACGCGTCAACCTCTTCGAGAAGGTGAAGATTCCGGAAGCCAAGGAAAACATCCGCGTCATCCGCATCTTCATGGGCGACCAGCAGACCGCCGCCGTCGCCCGTTCCAAAATCGCCAAAGGAAAGAGCGCATGATCGTTAAGATGAAAAAACTGACGCTCCTGTGTACCCCGGCGCAGCAGGAGCAAACCCTCAAGAAACTGCGGGATCTTCAGGTTGTCCACGTCGAGCATGTCAAGGCGCCGGAAGGGCACGAACTGGAGCAGGCCCGCAACCACCTGATGTATGTCCAGCGCGCCAAGGAAGTGCTGGAAGCCCGACCGAAAACAGACCCGTCCGGCAAGGATCCCGACCATTTGGTGGAAACCGTCTGGAAGCTGATCCACAAGGAAAAGGAGCTCCAGGAAACCCTCCAGGCGTTGGAGCACGAACGCGTCCGCATCGCCCCGTTCGGCGAATTCAACCCCCGCAGCATGGAAAAGCTCAACGAACACGGATTGTTCGCCAAGCTCTACGAACTGCCCATCAAGAATCCGCCGCAGGCTCCCGCGGGCGTCGCCATCGCCGAAGTTGCGCGGAGCACCAATCTGATCCACGTCCTAGCCGTCGGGCATGAAGAGTTCACGCTCGCCGCCCACGAGGTGCGCCTGCCAAACCAATCGCTTTCCCACATCGAACACCAGATCGAGAAGACGAAAAAAGCCCTCGAAGAGACCGAAGCGGAACTCCAAGGCTATGCCGGCGACCGCGACCATGCCGTGCAAATCGTCGACAAGGCGGCCGACGGCGTGGCCTTCCTCGAAGTCGAAAACGGGATGGGAAAAGCCGACTATTTCGTCTATCTGCGCGGCTTCTATCCCGCCGACCAGGAAAAAGCGCTCGTGGCCGCCGCCCAGGAAAACGGCTGGGGCTACCTCCTCGAAGAGGTGTCCGCCAAGGACCAGCCCCCCACCCTGCTGCGCAACCCCAAATGGGTCTCCCCGATCAAGGCCGTGTTCAAGATGATCGGTGTCGTGCCCGGCTACCGCGAACTCGACGTCAGCGCGCTCTTCCTGATCTTCCTGAGCGTCTTCTTCGCCTTCATCATCGGCGATGCCGGCTACGGGCTTTTGTTCATTGCGTTGACGGCCTTTTTCAAGATCAAGGCCAAGGGCAAGAAGGAAGCTCAACCCGCGCTCAACCTGCTGTTGCTCATGAGTGCCTTCTGCGTCGTGTTCGGCGTGCTGACCGGCAACTATTTCGGAATCCCGATCGAAAGCCTGCCGGCTCCCTTGCAAAAAATGACCAGCGACTACATGACTGGCTATGGTTCCGACCAAAAATGGGACTCGGATCGCGCGGCCAGCAACGTAATGTTCATCTGCTTCGCCATCGGCACCCTGCAATTGACCTTGGCGCACGGCTGGAACCTGATCCGCAAGATCAACTCCTGGAGCGCGCTGTCCGACCTCGGCTGGCTGCTCTGCACATGGTCGCTCTTCACCGTCGTGCTGAACATGGTGCTCTACATTGAATTGCCAACGTGGATTGCCGCGGCCCAATTGCCGGTGCTGGGTGCCGGGGTCGCGCTCATCGTGGCCAGCCTCCTGTTGACCAAGTCCTACTTCGGACTCGTAACGCTGTTGCTGAACGTGATCAACAACTTCGTGGACATCATCTCCTACGTCCGCCTCTATGCGGTCGGCGCCGCGTCCCTCGCCATCGCCCAAGCGTTCAACGGCATGGCGATGGACATGGGTTTCAGCGGTTTCGGGGCGCTCGGCGCCGCCCTGATCCTGTTCGCCGGCCACGGACTGAACATCATCCTCGGCGCCATGGGCGTGATGGTCCACGGCATCCGCCTCAACACTTTGGAATTTTCGGGCCATGCCGGCGTCGAGTGGGCCGGCGTACACTTCAATCCTTTCAGGAAAACGAACGACAACCTTTAACCCAATCACAACAGGAGGCAGGAAAATGACAGAACTAGCACCCGCATTGATCAAGCTTGGTGGAGCGGCAGCACTCGGATTCTCCGCGATCGGATCGGCACTCGGAACCGGAACGGCGGGCATGGCCGGCATCGGCGCATGGAAAAAATGCTATTTGCAGGGCAAGGCCGCGCCCTTCATCCTGCTCGTCTTCATCGGAGCCCCGCTTTCGCAGACCATCTACGGGCTGCTATTGCTGCTCGCCTTCAACAAGATGGCCTTGCTTGAAACCGCCGGCGTGATGTGGCCAGCCGTTCTCGGCGCGGGCATCATCGGCGGTATCGCGATGGGTATTTCGGCTTGGTACCAAGGCAAGGCGGGCGCGTCCGGCGCCGATGCGCTGGCGGAAACCGGACAAGGTTTCGGCAACTACCTGACCACGCTCGGCATCATCGAAACCGTCGCCCTCTTCGTGATGATTTTCATCCAGATGGCGCTGAAGTAGGTTGCCCACTATGGCGGGGCGAAGGCCCCGTCGTAGTAAAAAACGCTCCGGATTTTCCGGGGCGTTTTTTTTGCTCAGTAGGCATACGCGCTGCCGCCGATGAACTCGCGGAAGAGCGAGTCGGGCGGAACGGCATCCTCGCCGACGCCGTCGTTGAGCGGTGCGAGGAAATTCATGATGCGCTGGGCGCGCAGGAAGGCGTCCTGCCGGTTCAAATCCTCCCGGTAGCGCGCAATGGCTTCGGGGAACAGGTTGAAGAGCCGCTTCTTGAGCAGCGGAAATTCGTAGGGCATGGCGCTGTTGACCACGAAATCGACGTTGCCTATGAAGGGGATGATGTACTGCAACTCGCTCTTGCGGACATAGTGCCAGTGGGTGAGCGTTTCGAAAACGCTATGGTTGCGGCTCCAGCTGTCGCGGATCATGCGGCGCATCAGGCGGTGGTCGGTCCAGCGCATGAACCCATCCTTGGCGTTGCGCAACTGGCCGAGCGTCTCGATGTAGAGGCGGAACTTGTGCGCATCGGGGACGCTGCGGGTCATGTCGGAATAGAGGCCGTGCAGGCAGTCCATCAGTAGGATTTCGCCATCGGCCAAAACCATTTCATGCACATTGAGCGTGCGCTTGCCGGTATGGAAATCGTAGTGGGGCGTCCTGACCGTCTTCCCGGCCAGCAACTGCTCCAGATGGAGGTTGATCAGACCAATGTCGAGCGCCTGCGGGGTTTCGTAGTCGTAATCCCCGAATTCGTCCTTCGGGTGCATTTCCAAATCGAAGAAATAGTGGTCGACATGGAAGGCCCGCAGTTTCTTGCCGTGCCGGGCCAGGTGTTCGCCCAGCTTGATGGTGGTGGTGGTCTTGCCGGAGGAGGAGGGGCCGGCAATGATCGCGAGGCGGACATCGTCACCGTGGTCGAGCAAACGCTTCGCAGCGGCGCGACATTCGTTGGCATAACGCTCCTCGCACGCCGCGACCAGCGCCGGATAGCGGCCTTCCTGGATGATCCGGTTGATGCCGTCGATGGATTCGCAACCGTGTTCGATGTTCCAGCGCAAGACTTCGTAGATGAGCTTGTACGGAATGTTGTCCGTGGCTTCGATGGCGCCGCGCCGGGCCTCGCGCACCTCGGTGCGCTTTTGGCGGTAGATGATGAAGGCGCGGGCGGTCTTGATATGCCCGTTCTGCATCAGGACGGCTTCGACGATATCCTGCAAATCCTCGACGGTGGGCACCTGCCCGGCATAGCTTTCGGCCGTCCGCTGCTCGACCAGGGCGGACAAGCGCTCCGCCTCGTCAAAACCAAAGCCGCCGCACGAGGCGGCGGCCTTGAAAATAGCGTTGGTGATCCGGCTGCGGTCGTAGGGAACCACCTGCCCATCGCGCTTGATGATGGTCTTGACGGCGCCGCCCATGGCTATTCGCCGTCGAGGAAGCCCTCAAGCTTGCGGATACGGGTCGGATGGCGCATCTTGCGCAGCGCCTTGGCCTCGATCTGGCGGATGCGTTCGCGGGTGACGTTGAACTTGCGGCCGACCTCTTCGAGCGTGCGGGGATAGCCATCGACCAAGCCGAAGCGGAGCGTCAACACCTCCTGCTCGCGATCCGTCAAGGTCTGCAGGACGTCGCCGATCTTTTCCTTGAGCAGGCTGAACGCCGTCATCTCGTCGGGCTTTTCGGCCGACTTGTCTTCGATGAAGTCGCCGAAATGGGTGTCGTCGCTGTCGCCGATCGGGCTTTGGAGCGAGATGGGCTGCTGGGCGATTTTCAAGATGGCGCGCACGCGCTCGACGGGGAGATCCATCTCCTCGGCCAGCTCCTCGGGGGTGGCTTCGCGGCCGAATTCCTGCAGCAGCTGCTTCTGGATCCGCATGAGCTTGTTGATCGTTTCGATCATGTGGACGGGGATGCGGATAGTGCGGGCCTGGTCGGCGATGGAGCGGGTGATGGCCTGGCGGATCCACCACGTCGCGTAGGTGCTGAACTTGTAGCCGCGGCGGTATTCGAATTTTTCGACCGCCTTCATCAGGCCCATGTTGCCTTCTTGGATAAGATCGAGGAAGGAGAGGCCACGGTTGGTGTATTTCTTGGCGATGGAGATTACCAGCCGGAGGTTGGCCTCGATCATCTCGGTCTTGGCCTTCAGCCCCTTGCGCAGCCAGATGCGCAATTCGGCAAAGTGCTCCATGAATTCGCGGTGGTCCATCTGCAAGTAGATTTCCAGATCCTTGATCTCCTTGCGGATCGTTCGCAGGTCGGCGGTGGCCGCCTTGGCTCTGCTTTTCTGGAGGCGGTCGACCTCGGCCAGCAGGTGCTTGACCTGGTGGTAGTGCTTATCCACTTCCGGAACGATATCCTCGATGGCCTTCTGCTTGAAGTGCAGCTGCTTGAAGTATTCCGAAAG
The DNA here is from genome assembly GCA_041740875.1 of Pontiella sp. Lineage (GTDB taxonomy): Bacteria > Verrucomicrobiota > Kiritimatiellia > Kiritimatiellales > Pontiellaceae > Pontiella. The sequence continues at coordinate 7,102 of JBGSLE010000032.1, forward strand.
GCGCTCCTGCGCCTTGTCGAAGAGCTTCATCGCCTTCTTTCCCTCTTCGCTCTCCTTCTTGGCCTTGCAGGCTTCCATGTAGTAGGTGTGCTTGAGTTCGCGGTTGCGTTCGATGCCCTTGAGCACCTTGGGAAGTTCGTTGAAATAGTCTTCGCGGCAATCGACGTGCTTGTCGGAAATGATGCGGTCGAAGCGCTCCTTGCCCTGCTCCAGCCGCTCGATCACCCCGAGATAGGCATCCGTGGCGCACCCGAGGCGGTTGAACATCGAGGTCGTCGCGATTTCGGCCTCCTCGATGCGCATGGAGATTTCCACCTCCTGCTCGCGGGTCAAGAGCGGAACCTGCCCCATCTGCTTGAGGTACATCCGAACCGGATCGTCGAGCACGTCGCTGCGCGCGCTTTGCTTGTCGGCCTGTTCCTTTTCCAGCCGCGCCTGGTATTCCTCGACGTCGTCCTGGCGGATGATGTCGATCTCCATGCTCTGGAGCAATCCCACGACCTTGTCGATATCCTCGACCACCACCATGTCTTCGGGGAAGGCCTCGTTGATGTCCTCGTAGGTCAGGAAGCCATGCTCGGAGGCGAGCGCCATCAGCTCCTTGATGCGGTCGTTGCGCTCCTCGCGATCCATCATCGACGAACCGCCCGAGACGACCTCGTCGATGGAGCCGACCATGGAGAGGCCGTCATCGGCCTTTTCGGCATCCGCCTTGATCGAGCCGGATTTGGATTCGGCATCCTTCCGCGCGGCTTTGGCGGGTTGCTTCTGGGTCGGGGTGGCTTTCCTCTTCGCGACGGGTTTTTCGGCGGGAGCCGCAACCTGGCCGGGCGTGGCGGCCTTCTTGGACATCTTGATGGTCGGAGCCTCTTTCTTCGCTGGCGCGGATTTTTCCGGCGCCGGTTTGGCGTGTTCGGCCTTGGTTGGCTTTTTCTTCGGGGCAGGCGCTACAATCCTTGCTTCGCCTTTGGAGCTTTCGGTCTTTTTCGCGGAAATTTTCTTTTTAGAGTCAGCCATGGACGTCCTTAATCTTTGAAAAGTATATAGTTCACCTATTATAGCAAGGAAAGCTGGGAATTAATAGCAGCTCGCCTTTCCCAGTCAACGCAAATCCGGCATAAAATACCTTGTGTGGTTCCTGCCAAGCTTTTCTCTTGCAGTAATCAGGAACAAAAACCACAGTTTGCCGATGAATTGTGCTTTCCGCAACTACCCAGCCCATCCGTGGATCGTCGCTTGGAAACTCGAGCCGCGCGGATGCGCCGCGTCGCTGCGGGAAAGCGGCCGGATGTTCCTGTTCAAAACCATGGACGAGGTTGGGCGGATTGCGCCGGACGTCGACCACCCCGAATGGGAATTGCAGATCCCCTGCCCCCAGAACAGCGCCACCCACCTGCTTTTCAACGGGTTTTGCGCCTACCTCGACCGGCGCAAGCGGCATTTCTCCGCAGAAGTCATCACCCCCGAACCCGGGGTGCTATGGGGCCGCTTTGCGGGAATCCCCGGCCCCGTTTTATTGACGCAACGGCCCGTCCGGCAGGAAAAGGGCTGCCAATGGCTGGATGCCGATGCGGTTCCGGCGCTGCTGGCCGAGCGGGAGGACCACTTTTGCCTGGTGACAAAAACCCATGTCTTCGCTGACGCCGTCCACATTGCGGAAAAATATCTCGCCCAGGATTTCGAAGCCACGCTCGACCAGGAATTCGCCCGGCGCAGCGGCACCGCGCGTCTTTTTGCGGAGATGTCGCACCACGACTCGCTGGCGGTCATCTGCGCGGAAAGCCTGATGCGCTCGCTGCGCCCGCCGGAAGGCGCGATCCCCCTGCGCTGGTGCCAATCCCCGCACGGAACCACGGCGCAAATGGATGCCAACGAACTCCCGGCCCTGGCCTTGGCGTGGCGGTTGATCGATATCGAGGTCGCCGAGGAGCTGCTGCTGTGCGCGGCCAGGATCCAGACCAACTCGGGGGCGATCCCCGTGCTTTTTTCCCCGCATGCCACCCATTCGGTCCTGGAATCGCCAAAACCCTTCTTCGCAAAAACGGTGGAACTCGTCTGGGAGGTGCGCAAGGAGAGCGGATTCCTCGACGCCATCCTCCCGCCGCTGAGGAGGCATATCCAGTGGATGCTCCACCATTTCGACTCCAAGCGCCGGGGACTGCACTGCTGGAAGAACCGCAGCGAAATGCTGGTGCCGGACCTCTACGAATCCGATCTGGCCACGGTCGATCTTTCGGTGCTGCTGCTGACGGAAATCGACGCCCTGAACCGGCTGTGGAAGGAATCGGCGCTCCACGCCAGCCAGCCCCCCTGCTTCGAGGAGGAGCGCCAAGCCATCGAGCGCAACCTGAAGGAGGTCTTTTGGAACGACGCCAAGTCCGCGTTTTCAAATGCCCTGCTGCGCGACAAGCCGGTAACGGTCGAGGGATTCCCAACCTTCGTCCCGCTCCTGTGGCGCAACCTGGAAAACCTGCCCAAAAGCGCCATATTGGAAGGCATCCGGGAATCCGGCGCACTGCCTGGAGGATCCTCCGTGCTCAGTTGGCACACCTCCGCCCTCGACGACAAGGCGTTTCCCATCCTGCGGCAGCTGCTCGTTTTGCTGGCGATGCTCGTTGCCGATCCGCACGGCTCCCTGCTCAGCGACTACGCGCGCACCACGCTCCAAGCCTTTGTCGAATGGCATACGCTCTCGCTCGAGCAAAACCGGTCGCTGGAGATCAATCCCGTCCTGGCCGCCTACATCATGAACGTGCAGGAAATCCGGCAATACCGCTACCACGCCAAAGGCGGCGTTTCCGGCATGGCCTTCAAGCTGCTGCGCAAGGCCAAGGCCGACCGGTTCGACCTTACCGTCGTCGCGGTGACGCTCTTCATCCTGTTCAGCGTCCACCTGATCTACGACGCGCTGCACACCCCGCCCCCCTTCAACATGCTGGAAGCCCAGATGAACAGCGCATACGTCAACCGCGATGCCGTCGAAACGCTCAAGAACGGCTTTGCCATCATCAAGCACTATCCGGAGCGGGCCGCGATGGCCAAGCTGCTGGCCGGCAATATCTCGCTGTTGCAAGACAGCCCCGCCGAAGCGCTGGAACTCTTTCTATCCGTCCGGGCCGACGCTCCGGACAGCCCCGGCCCCATGATTTCCCTAGGGCTCGCCTGCCAGCTCGAAGGCCGCTTTGCCGAGGCGGAAAAAAACTACGCCGAATTCTGCTACCTCTTCGACGAAGTGTTCCCCGAGCTGGTCGCCGAAATCACGCAGTACCGCTTCCTGGCCCAGGAGGGGTTCCGCACGCCGCCAAAGTGGCAGGAAATATATCGATACCAGTTGATGCATGAACTATAGTCCCGCGCATTGTTTACATCCATTAAACGCAAGGTTCCCATGAAAATAGCCTCACTGTTTGCCCTTTCCCTGCTCCTCGCCTCCGGTTGCACTCCCGGCGGAAACGGGGACAAGGAGCGGGAGGAAAAGACCAAGCCCACGTTCCTGTTCTGGTGCTTCCGCCAGGAGATCGTCGAATCTGGCTACCACATCCCGGACATGGCCACCCCCGCCGCGGCCGCATACCTCCAGGACCGGCTCAAGGCGGTGCCCGGCTACGAGGGTAGCAGCTACGATCTCGCCAGCCGCACCATGACCGTGAAATACCAAGGCAGCACCGTCCGGAAAATGAACTTCGAAGAGGCCATCGCCCAATCCGGCTTCGCGGTCAACCAGCGTCCGGCCAACCCGAATGCCAAGCTGCCCGAAGGAATCCGCTAACGCGGCTTCGCAGCGGTAAATGAAGAATGATGATTTAAGAATGAAGAATGGCCGGTCTGCGACAGCTTTTTGTACAAAAAAAAGACCAACGCCGCCTAAGGAACCAACATGAAAATCGCCCTCTCCCCCGCCCCGTTGGCCGACCAAAAGAAGGATGCCCTGATCGTTTTCTTCCAGGGTTCGGAGGCCCTGCTGCCCGCCGGCGGCGGCCCGCTCGCAAAGCTGGTCGCCAACCTGACCGCCACCTCCGCCTTCAAGGGCGAGGCGGGGCAGGTCGCGCTCTTCCCGACGCTCGGCCAGCTCCCGGCCCGGCAGCTGCTCTTCGTCGGACTGGGCGAACCGCGGCATTTCCACAACGGATTGATGGAGCAAGCCGCCGCCGCCGCGATCAAGGCGGGAGTTGCCGCCAACTTGAAATCCTTCGCGGTGGCGCCGGATGCAACCAAATCAACGGGCATTGAACCCGGGCTTTTCCAGCTCCTCGTCGGCCGGGGTGCCGCCTGGGGCGCGTATGCCTTCACCGCCTACAAATCCAACGGCAAGAAATCCCCCGAGCCATCGCTTACGTTTGCGGCATCCGGCAAGGATGCGACCGCCGCCAAAACCGCCGGCATCCACGGCCAAGCCCTGTGCGAAACCGCCGATCTGGCCAACCTGCCCGGCAACGAGGCGACGCCCGCCCGGATTGCCGACTGGGCGAAAGCCATGGCCAAGCGCAATGGCTTGTCCTGCCAGGTGCTGGGCAAGGCCGAATTGCAGAAGAAAGGCTGCGGCGGAATCCTCGCCGTTGCGCAAGGCAGCGCGCAGGACGCCCGCATGGTGATCCTCCGCCACGAAGGAACCGAAAAAAACGCCCTGCCCATCGTGCTCGTCGGAAAAACCATCACGTTCGACTCCGGCGGCCTTTCGCTCAAGACCAGCAAAGGCATGGGCTGGATGCGCTATGACAAGTGCGGCGGCATGGCCGTCCTGGCCGCCATGCAGATGGTCGCCCGCATGAATCTCAAGACGCCGGTTATCGGCATCCTCGGCGCCGCCGAAAACATGCCCGGTTCGCGGGCCACCCGCCCTGGCGACATCATCAGGGCCTGCAACGGCAAGACGATCGAGGTGCTCAACACCGACGCCGAAGGGCGGCTGGTCCTGGCCGACGCGCTGGGGCTGGCGGCGGAAATGAAACCCCGCGCGATCATCGACCTAGCCACCCTGACCGGCGTCGTCGTCGTCGCCCTGGGTTCGGCGGCCGCCGCCGTGCTGGGCAACGACCAAAAACTGGTCGATGGATTGATCGGCGCCGGCGCGGCCGCAGGCGAACGCCTATGGCAGTTGCCGCTCTACAAGGACTATGCCGACGATATGAAATCCGATTTTGCCGACCTCTCCAACCTCAGCAAATCCGGCGGGGCCGGCACCGCGACGGCGGCGGCGTTCCTGCAGGAGTTCGTGCCCGACGATATTCCATGGGCGCATCTGGACATCGCGGGCACCGCATGGCTGGAATCGGCCAAGCCGCACCAGTCCCCCGGCGCCACGCTCTTCGGGGCGCGG